>NZ_JBVJLI010000023.1:0-71428 GCF_055584805.1 Pseudomonas sp. NPDC090752
CGAGGCGAAAACCGCGTCCAAGCCTCAAATGTGTAAACCATGTCCCCGGTTTACTATGTAAACGATGTCTCCGGTCGTACACCCGCGAAGAGGCCATCACAACCACCATCAACCCTTACGGGTGCCCAACCCATAGAAAACCCCTGCCAGTATCACCGACAACACCAGCAGATAGAAGATTGCCCCCGGCCACCAATGCCCCAGGGCAAACCCCACCATCACCGGCCCCAGCGCCGCACCCAGGTTGGACAGGTTCTGCGCGCCGTAGTACACCCCGCGCAGATGCTCCGGCGCGATCAGGTCGATGAACATGTACTCGGCCGGGATCACGATGATCTCGCCCAGGGTGAACACCAACATGGCCAGACACCAGGCCAGCACCGTCCCGGCGAGCGAGAAGCCCAATAGCCCGGCGATGAACAGCGCCATGCCGGCCAGCAGCCAGGGCATCAACTGCTGACGGCTGATGCGTTTGCCGATCAGGTATTGCAGGGCGATCACCGTCACGGCGTTGGTGGTCACCAGGTAACCGACCAGGCGCGCGGCTTCGCTGGCGCTGGTGGTCACCACCAAGTACTGCGACAGGTAGGCGGTGAACTGGCCGAACACTACCGCGCTGAGTACGCCGCCGAGGGTGAAGCACACCAGCCGGCGGTCTCGTGCCAACCCCAGCGCCACCTGGGCGAAGCCTGCAGCCGATTGCACCGGTGCGCTGGCCTGCAGCCCACGGTCTCCCAGGCGCCAGTAGGCCAGGCACATACTCAGGCCGATCAGCGCGGAGCCGATGAAGGGCAGGCGCTCGTTCAGTTCCAGCAGGGCCACACCCAGCAGTGGTCCGGCAGCATAACCCACGTTGCTCAAGGTGTACTTGATAGCGAACACCTCTGCCCGTTGTTCCACCGGCAGCAGCGCGCAGAAACCGGCCTTGGCAGCAATATCGACCACGGCCAGGGCCAGGTTGATCAGCACCAGGCACAGGAAGAACAGCAGTGCCGAACGGCTGGCGATGGCGGCGACGAAGGCGAGGGCAAAGACCAGGGTGCTGGCGCTGACCAAGGTGTGGTTGCGCAGGGTATCGACCAGGTGGCCGCCGTACAGGCTCAGCAAGGAAGCGACGATCAGCGCGCCGCCGATCAGCAGGCCGATGTGGCTGATCGACAGCTGGAAGTTGTCGGCCAGGTAGACAACCAGGTAGGGCAGGGTCAGGGCACGGGCCACGGTCAGGGTGAAGGTGGTGGCCAGCAGCAGGCGTACCGCTGCGGGGTAGTGCTTGAGGGCGGCGAGCATTGCCACGTCCTTGTTGTGGGGAATTGCCGGGGCTTGAGCATAAGGCAGCCCGATACAAGCGACCAGCGGAGGATTGACACCCTGTCGCGCTCGGGGAATACTCTCGCCAAATTCATATATATGTTTACATAACAAGACGAGAGCGAACATGCCCCCACTGTCCGGTGATGCTCGACTGCCCCGCTACCAACAACTGCGCGATCACCTGATCGAGCAGATTGCCAACAACCGCTGGCGCCCCGGTGAAGCGATCCCCACCGAGGCGGCGCTGGCGACCGAGTTCGACATGTCGGTCGGCACCGTGCGCAAGGCCGTCGACGTACTGGTAGCCGAAGGCGTGCTGGAGCGCCAGCAAGGCCGCGGCACCTTCATCCGCCGCCCGCAGTTCCAATCTTCGCTGTTCCGCTTCTTCCGTTTCGAAACCGCCAACGGTGAACGGGTGATGCCGCAAAGCCGGATCCTCTCCATCGAGCCTGTGCCGGCCCCGTCAGCAGTGGCCCAGGCACTGGGCCTGTCAGCCGAGGCCGAGGTCATCCGCATCGTCCGTACTCGTCTTTTGGGCGCCCAGCCGGTGCTGGCCGAAGAGATCTGGCTGCCGCGCCAGACCTTCCAGCCCCTGCTGGACGTCGAGTTGCAGAGCAAAGGCCCACTGCTTTATCCAATCTACGAAGAACTGTGTGGCCAGGTGGTCGCCTACGCCGAAGAAACCCTGACCGCCGAAGCGGTCGATGCGGTACAGGGTCGCTTGTTGCAACTGCCGGCCGACAGCCCGGTGGTGGTGATCGAGCGTCTGGCCCGTGATTACGCCGGCAAACCCTTGGAATGGCGCCGCTCGCGCGGCCATGCGCAGCACTTCCGCTACCGCATCGACATTCGCTGACCCGGCTATTTCGCCCCGTTACCCGTCTGCGCCGTTCTGCCACGGCGCAGTGGCTTCGCCTGCCCGGTCGCCAGCGTGCCATGAGCTTCGGCACGCCCGGCCGTAATACACACGACTAAGAAGGATAACAATCATGTTCAGCTGGTACCGCCAGATCACCTCACGGGAACGCAAGACGTTCTGGGCCTGCTTCGGCGGCTGGTCGCTCGATGCGCTGGAAGTGCAGATGTTCGGTCTGGCCATCCCGGCGCTGATCGCCGCGTTCTCTCTGACCAAGGGCGACGCCGGCCTGATCAGCGGCCTGACCCTGGTCACCTCGGCCATCGGCGGCTGGCTCGGCGGTACTCTGTCGGACCGCTACGGCCGCGTGCGCACGCTGCAGTGGATGATCCTCTGGTTCTCCTTCTTCACCTTCCTGTCGGCATTCGTCACCGGCTTCTATCCGCTGCTGTTCGTCAAGGCCATGCAGGGCTTCGGCATCGGCGGCGAATGGGCGGCCGGCGCGGTACTGATGGCCGAGACCATCAACCCGAAATACCGCGGCAAGGTCATGGGCACGGTGCAGAGCGCCTGGGCGGTGGGCTGGGGCCTGGCAGTCGGGCTGTTCATGCTGATTTACTCGCTGGTACCGGCAGACTACGCCTGGCGCGTAATGTTCTTCGTCGGCCTGCTGCCATCGCTGCTGATCATCTGGGTGCGCCGCAATGTGCAAGAGCCCGACAGCTTCCAGCGCCTGCAGAAAGAAAAGGCCATCCCCGTCAGCTTCTTCAAGTCCATGGCCGGCATCTTCCGCCCCGAGCTGCTGCGCGTCACCCTGCTTGGCGGCTTGCTGGGCCTGGGCGCCCATGGCGGCTACCACGCGGTGATGACCTGGCTGCCGACCTTCCTCAAGACCGAGCGCAACCTCTCGGTGCTGAACTCCGGCGGCTACCTGGCGGTGATCATCTTCGCCTTCTGGTGCGGTTGCGTGATCAGCGGCCTGTTGATCGACCGCATCGGCCGGCGCAAGAACATCCTGCTGTTCGCCCTGTGCTGCGTGCTGACCGTGCAGGCCTATGTGTTCTTCCCGCTGACCAATACGCAGATGCTGTTCCTCGGCTTCCCCCTGGGCTTCTTCGCCGCCGGCATTCCGGCCAGCCTGGGCTCATTCTTCAATGAGCTGTACCCGGCCGATGTGCGCGGCGCTGGGGTCGGCTTCTGCTACAACTTCGGCCGTGTGCTGTCGGCGGTGTTCCCATTCCTGGTCGGCCACATGAGCGAGTCCATGTCGCTGGGCAGTGCAATCGGCATCGACGCCGGCATCGCCTATGGCGTGGCCATGATCGCCGCGTTGTGCCTGCCGGAAACCCGTGGCCGCAACCTTGAGGCCACGCCAGCGCCAGAAATGGCTGGCGCTGCAGCCAAGTAACCTGACACTGATCCCGATTGAAAATCATGCCCGACGTTCCTGCTTCATTGATCACCGCCATCGACAGCCATGCCCACGTCTTCAGCCGCGGGCTGAGCCTGGCCAGCGAGCGCCGCTACGCGCCAAGTTACGATGCGCCGCTGGGCGACTACCTGGCCCAGTTGCAGGGCCATGGCTTCAGCCATGGTGTACTGGTGCAGCCCAGCTTCCTGGGCACCGACAACCGCTACCTGCTCAGCGCCCTGCAGACCGTGCCGGGGCAGCTGCGCGGGGTGGTCATGCTGGAGCGGGACGTCGAGCGCGAGACCCTGGATGAAATGGCTCGCCTCGGGGTCAGGGGCGTGCGCCTGAATCTCATGGGGCGGGCGTTGCCTGATCTGCGCGAGGCTGAGTGGCGGCCGTTTCTGGAGCGCATTGCCGAGCAGGGCTGGCACTTGGAATTGCATCGCCATGTGGCGGATATTCCGTCGCTGGTGCGGGCATTGGAGCCCTACGGGCTGGATATTGTCGTCGATCACTTCGGCCGGCCCGATGCGCGCCTTGGGTTGGGGCAACCGGGGTTCGCCGAGCTGCTGACGCTGGGGGGCAAGGGTAGGGTCTGGGTGAAGGTGTCCGGGATCTATCGCCTGGAAGGTACGCCGGAGCAGAACGTCGCATTCGCACGCCAGGCCCTCGGGGCGCTGGAAGCGCACTATGGTGCCGAGCGGCTGATGTGGGGGAGTGACTGGCCGCATACTCAGCATGAGTCAACGGTGAGCTTTGCCACGGTGGTCGAGCAGTTCGAGGCGCTGGGGTGCTCGACTGAATTGCGGCGGGCGCTGTTGGTGGAGACTGCGCGGGATTTGTTCGGGTTCGAGTGAAGGGTGTCAGTCCCGGCCTCTTCGCGGGGCAAGCCCGCTCCCACAGGTTCTCCACTGCCCTTGGATTCACCGGGATACCTGTGGGAGCGGGCTTGCCCCGCGAAGAGGCCAGGACTGACTGCCTAGAAAATCAGATTCGGAACCGGCTGATCATTGCCTGCAACTGTCCACCCAACCGCGCCAGCTCAACACTGGAAGCGGACGTCTGCTGGCTGGCCTCCGCCGTCTGCTCGGAGATATCCCTCACCGTCACCACGCTACGGCTGATCTCCTCGGCCACCGCACTCTGCTGCTCCGAAGCCGCTGCAATCTGCTGGTTCATCAGCTGGATACCCGACACCCGCTGGGTTATCCCCTCCAACGCCACACCCGCCTCACGCACCAGTGCCACACTGCTTGCGGTGAGGCTCTGGCTTTCTTCCATCAGCTCGCTCACCGAGCGGGTGCCTTGTTCCAGGCTGCCGATCGCCGACTCGATCTCCAGGGTCGAGGCCTGGGTGCGCTGGGCCAGGCTGCGCACTTCATCCGCCACCACGGCAAAGCCACGGCCGGCCTCGCCAGCACGGGCCGCTTCGATCGCGGCGTTAAGCGCGAGCAGGTTGGTCTGCTCGGCGACCGCCTTGATCACGTCCATGACCTTGCCAATGCGCTGGCTCTCATTGCGCAGCGCGCCCATGGCCTCGCCAGTGGCGTCCACCTGGCTGGCCAGGCGGCCGATCTGCGCGACGGCGCGGTTGACCACGCTGTCCCCTTCGCGTGCGTCTTCGTCGGTGGCACTGGCAGCCAGGGATGCTTCGCCGGCATTGCGCGCCACCTCGTGCACGGTGGCGGCCATTTCCTGCATTGCGGTGGCGACCTGGTCGGTTTC
Source organism: Pseudomonas sp. NPDC090752 (assembly GCF_055584805.1). Classification (NCBI taxonomy): domain Bacteria; kingdom Pseudomonadati; phylum Pseudomonadota; class Gammaproteobacteria; order Pseudomonadales; family Pseudomonadaceae; genus Pseudomonas; species Pseudomonas sp. NPDC090752. Next base: position 5,304 of record NZ_JBVJLI010000023.1, read on the forward strand.
GATTTTCTGATTGTTGGCACCCGCGCTGGTCTGCTCGGTAATCGCCGACAGCTCCTCGGTGGCGCTGGCGATCTGCGAAATACCGTCGCGCACTTGGGCAATCAGTTCGCGCAGGTTGCGGGTCATGCCCTGCAGGGCATTCTGCAACTGGCCAACTTCATCACGGCGATGGCTGGCCGGTTGCTCGCTGAGGTCGCCAGTCGCCACCTGCTGCATGGCGCGCAGGGCCTGCTGCAAGGGAGCGCTGATCTGGCGGGCAATGACCACGGCGGCGAGGATACCGATCAGCAGCGCCAACAGCGTGGTTACCACCTGCAGGTTCTTGGCAAACTGGCTGTCGCTGACAACAGACACCGCCTGGGCGTCCAGCAACTGGCCGATCAGGCCATTGAGGCTGTCGATGTCGGCAGCCATGGCGCTGCGGTACTGGACTAGCTTGCTGACCTCACCCCGGAACGCCTCGACTGCCTCGGCATAGGTGCGAATTTGTTGCTGCAGCGTGGTGAACTGCTCGGCAAAGCTGCCATTGAAGCGCGCCACCAAGCCTGGCAGGTCATCGACTGTGGTAGCGATCTGCGCGTTCATCAGTTGTTCGGTATCGGCGTTGGTGTTCCCGGTGTAGCCGCGTACGTGGTAGCGCAGCAGGATGAGATTCTCGCGGATCTGGTTGGCCGCCTCGCTGCGCACGAAGCGCTGCTCGGCGTCGGGCAGGGCGCGGACCTGCTTGCGAATCGCTTCGATGCTGGCGAATGCGTTCGTGGCGAGGGCGCCCATTTCCTTCTGTGCCGCGCGCATTTTCTGATAGGACTGGAAGCTCTGCGCCTGGTTGGCGGCATAGCCGTTCAAGGTTTTCTCGGCGTTGTCGACCAGGGCCAGGCTCTGGGGTTTGACCAGGCTTCCGCGCAGCTTCGTCAGCGGTGCCTGAAAGGCCTGCAGCGCCGCTTGCAACGCATTGCCTTCGTTTTCCCCGCCATTGGCCATGGCATGGCGCAGGCGCGCTTCGCGCAAATCGCCGAGGGCATCGTTGAGGCGTGACACGTCGCTGACCACCTCGCTGCGCCGTACCAGGCTGCCAAGGCCGTCCCAGCTGATCAGCGACTGGACCAGGGTCAGGCACAGCACCAGGCCGAAACCGACGAAAAGCTTGTGGGCGATTTTCAGATCGCCGAACCAGGTAAACATAAACTGCTGAGCTCCTTTTCTTATGCGTTGGAGGAGACCGGGGGTCTATCCCTTCTGTCAGATATAGTCATCTATATGAATTATCGGCGGCTGCAACAAAATCTGAACGACGATTTCCATTAAATTCGGCAGACTTGTGGCTTCGCGCGCCCAGTGCGCCTCCAATGACTAAAGCCCCTCAGGGAACAAGGACGATGAGTCATTCCTCGCAATTCACTTTGCTCGGCAAGCGGCGGTTCCTGCCGTTTTTCATCACCCAGTCGCTGGGTGCCTTCAACGACAACCTGTTCAAGCAGTCGCTGATCCTGGCGATTCTGTTCAAGCTCAGCCTTGGCGATGGCGACCGCTCGATCTGGGTCAACCTCTGCGCGCTGTTGTTCATCCTGCCGTTTTTCCTGTTTTCGGCGCTGGGCGGGCAGTTCGGCGAAAAATTTGCCAAGGATGCGTTGATCCGCGCGATCAAGCTGGCGGAAATCGCCATCATGGCCATCGGCGGGCTCGGTTTCGTCACCGATCACCTGACGCTGATGTTGGTGGCACTGTTCGGCATGGGCACCCATTCGGCGCTGTTCGGCCCGGTGAAATACTCGATCCTGCCCCAGGCTCTGCGTGAAGAAGAGCTGGTCGGCGGCAACGGCCTGGTGGAAATGGGCACCTTCCTGGCCATCCTCGCCGGCACCATCGGCGCCGGGGTGATGATGACCAGCGACAGCTACGCCATGGTGGTCGCCGGTGGGGTGGTGGGGACCGCGGTGCTGGGCTACCTGGCCAGCCGCTGGATCCCGCGCGCTGCGGCCGTCTCGCCGCAGATGAAGCTGGACTGGAACATCTTCAAGCAGTCGTGGCTGATCCTGCGCATGGGCCTGGGGCAACCGCCAGCGGTGTCGCGCTCGATCGTCGGCAACTCGTGGTTCTGGTTTGTCGGGGCCATCTACCTGACGCAGATCCCGGCCTACGCCAAGGACTGGCTGCACGGCGACGGCACGGTCGTTACCCTGGTGCTGACCTTGTTCTCGGTGGGCATCGCCCTGGGCTCGCTGCTGTGTGAGCGGCTCAGCGGGCGCAAGGTCGAGATCGGCCTTGTGCCGTTCGGCTCGTTCGGCCTGACCCTGTTCGGCCTGCTCTGGTGGTGGCACTCCGGCGATGTGCCGGCCGCTGCGGCGCCGCATGATTGGCTGACCCTGCTGGGCATGAGCCAGGCCTGGTGGATATTGCTGTCGATCGTCGGCCTGGGCATATTCGGTGGCTTCTACATCGTGCCGCTGTATGCGCTGATCCAGGCGCGCACCGCCGAGGACCAGCGCGCCCGGGTGATCGCCGCCAACAACATTCTCAATGCCCTGTTCATGGTGGTGTCAGCAATCCTCACCATCGTCTTGCTGGGCGTAGCCGAGCTGAGCATCCCGCAGCTGTTTCTGGTGGTGTCGCTGCTCAATGTGTTGGTCAATGCCTACATCTTCAGGATCGTGCCCGAGTTCACCATGCGTTTCCTGATCTGGCTGCTCAGCCATTCGATGTACCGCGTAGAGCACCGCGATCTCGAACGCATTCCGGATGAAGGCGCGGCGTTGCTGGTGTGCAACCATGTGTCGTTCGTCGACGCGCTGCTGCTCGGCGGGGCGATTCGCCGGCCGATCCGTTTCGTCATGTACTACAAGATCTACAACCTGCCGGTACTCAACTTCGTGTTCCGCACCGCCGGCGCCATCCCGATTGCCGGGCGCAACGAGGATGCGGCCATCTACGAGCGCGCGTTCGCCCGCATCGCCCAGTACCTGGCGGCGGGGGAGGTGGTGTGCATCTTCCCGGAGGGCAAGTTGACCGGTGATGGCGAGATCGATGTATTCAGGGGCGGCGTCAGCCGTATCTTGGAGGAAACCCCGGTGCCGGTGATTCCGCTGGCGTTGCAGGGGCTGTGGGGCAGCTTCTTCAGCCGTGATCCGGGCAAGGGCTTCTTCAAGCGCCTGTGGTCGCGGGTGACCATCGTGGCTGGCGCTGCAGTCCCGGTGGACGCAGCGCAGCCGGAGCTGTTGCGCGAGCAGGTTAGCCGCCTGCGCGGCGACCTGCGTTAAACGGCGATGGTCAGCTGGCGCTGACCTTCAGGCCAACCAGGCCGCAGATGATCAGCGCCACACTGACCAGCCGCACCAGGGCCATGGACTCGCCGAACAGGATGATCCCGGCGATCACCGTGCCCACGGCACCCACGCCGGTCCAGATGGCATAGGCGGTGCCCAACGGCAGCTCTTTCATGGCCAGGCCCAGCAGGCCGAGGCTGATGACCATGGCGCCGACGGTGAGCACGGTGGGAATGGGGCGGGTGAAGCCGTCGGTGTACTTGAGGCCGACAGCCCAGCCGACCTCGAACAGGCCGGCGAAGAACAGGATGATCCAGGACATGAGAGTGTCTCCATCGTTTGAATGATGGGGCCGTCCCCGGAGTGATAACGCAACGCGTTGTGAGGCCGTCCTCACGCTGGGCACTATGGTGCACATCTTCTGATTTTCGGGCAAGTCAGTGCGGGCCTCTTCGCGGCTAAAGCCCCTCCCACAGGGATAGCGGCTCACCGGTGGGAGCGGCTTTAGCCGCGAAGAGGCCGGTATTGCACCCTCAATTGCGCGCCGGTTCCGCGCTTTCAAGCTTAGATGAAGGTTCCTCCATGCGCCGGAACCAAGTGGAAAGCAGTGCCCCGGAAATATTGTGCCAAACGCTGAACAGTGCACTCGGCACCGCCGCCAGCGGCGAGAAGTGCGCGGCTGCCAACGCCGCCCCCAACCCCGAGTTCTGCATGCCTACCTCCAGCGCCAGCGATTTGCGCTGGGCCAGCGGTAGTTTGCAGAACTTGCCGGTGAGGTAGCCCAGCAGGTAACCGAAACTGTTGTGCAGCATCACCACCGCCATGATCAGCAGGCCCGATTCGGCGATTTTCGCCTGGCTGGCCGCCACCACCGCACAGACGATCATGACGATGCTCACCACCGACACCAGTGGCAGCACCTGCACCGCCAGTTGCACCCGCGCGCCGAGCAGGCGCTGGGCCAACACGCCGAGCACGATCGGCAGCATCACCAGTTGCAGGATCGACCAGAACATGTCCATGAAGGACACCGGCAACCAGGCCGAGGCGAGGAACCAGATCAACGTCGGGGTCAGCAGCGGCGCCAACAAGGTGGTCACCGCAGCGATCGCCACCGCCAGCGCCAGGTCGCCCTTGGACAGCCAGACCATCACGTTCGAGGCCGTGCCGCTCGGGCAGCAGCCGACCAGAATCACGCCGACAGCGATTTCCGCCGGCAGCTGGAACAGCTGACAGAGCAGCCAGGCCATGCCCGGCATAATCACGAAGTGCGCGACTACGCCGAGCGCCACGCGCCAGGGCTGACGGGCGAGGGCGGCGAAGTCGTCGAGCTTGAGGGTCAGGCCCATGCCGAACATCACTAACCCCAGCAGCGGCACGATGGCGACCTTGAGCGCGATGAACCATTGCGGTTGCAGAAAGGCCAGGCAGGCGAACACCAGCACCCAGAGGGCGAAGGTGTTGCCGACGAAGCGGCTGAAGGCGGCGAGGGCGCGCATGGTTGATCCTTCTTTTGAGTTTTTATTGATTTCACTGGCCTCTTCGCGGGCAAGCCCGCTCCCACAGGAACCCCACAGAATTTGAATGCTGTGGGGTTCCTGTGGGAGCGGGCTTGCCCGCGAAGAGGCCGGTGCTGACCCAGGATATCTTCCAGCTCAGCGTCGGCCAATCATGCAAATCAGACCCCTTGCGGAATCTCTTCCCCACCCAGTGCCTCGAACAGCACCGGCAGGAATTCACTGAAGGTCATCATCATCAGCAGGAAGCTGGCATCGAACTGCTGCGCGGCTTCATCACCGCCGTCCTGCTCGGCCTGCTCCTGCAGCAACTCTTCGAATTTCAGGCGCTTTATGACCATCTTGTCATCGAGTACGAATGACAGTTTGTCCTGCCAGGCTAGGGCCAGTTGAGTAACCACCTTGCCAGTGCTCAGGTGCAGCTGGATTTCCTCGCCGGTCAGGTCCTGGCGCTTGCAGCGCACGATGCCGCCATCTTCGGCGGTGTCGCGCAGTTCGCATTCGTCCAGGACATAGAAGCCTTCGGCGGCCTGTTGCGACTTGACCCAGTCGGTCATGGTCGCGGTCGGGGCGATCTTCACGGTGGCAGGACGCACCGGCAGCGAGCCCATCACTTCGCGCAGGGTCGACAGCAGGTCTTCGGCACGCTTGGCGCTGGCCGAGTTGACCAGGATCATGCCCAGGCGTGGGGCGATGGCGGCGAAGATCATCGAGCGGCGAATGAACGCGCGCGGCAGGAACGCCTGGATGATCTCGTCCTTGATCTGGTCGCGTTCCTTCTTATAGACCTTGCGCATCTGCTCGGTCTCGATCTCTTCGACTTTCTCCTTGACGGCATCGTTGACGACGCTGCTCGGCAGGATACGTTCTTCCTTGCGCGCGGCAATCAGCAGGAATTCGCCGCTGACGTGCACCAGGGGAGCGTCTTCGCCTTTGCCGAAGGGCGCGACGAAACCGTAGGTGGTCAGCTCCTGGCTGGCGCAGGGGCGGGCCGGCTTGCTGGCCAGGGCGGCTTCCAGCGCTTCAGCCTCGAACGGTACTTCCTGGGTCAGGCGGTAGGACAGCAGGTTCTTGAACCACATGTGGGGGAATCTCTCCTTAATGCATAAGGGGGGCATTATTCTCCGCGCAGCCGTTCCAGGCCAGCCCTGTCATAGGGCCAGCAGCTATATAACGGCAGACTGCGCTAGGTCGTTGAAAGGGCTGAGAATTTTTTTTTGAAAAGTTGAAAATTGTGCTTGCCAGGGTGGCAGCCCGTCCGTAGAATGCGCGCCACACCGAGACGAAGGGTGATTAGCTCAGCCGGGAGAGCATCTGCCTTACAAGCAGAGGGTCGGCGGTTCGATCCCGTCATCACCCACCACTCGATGTATAGCGCAGCGGTAGTTCAGTCGGTTAGAATACCGGCCTGTCACGCCGGGGGTCGCGGGTTCGAGTCCCGTCCGCTGCGCCATATTCAACTTCCAGGGCCCACTGAACACCCGGAAGTAACAAAGAAAGCGACCTTAGGGTCGCTTTTTTTGTGCCTGCAATTTGCGGTTGGGAGTCTTTGCAAAAAAGTTGCATCAATGGCTTGCCATGACGCCGCTTCCTCCGTAGAATGCGCGCCTCACCGAGACGAAGGGTGATTAGCTCAGCCGGGAGAGCATCTGCCTTACAAGCAGAGGGTCGGCGGTTCGATCCCGTCATCACCCACCACTCGATGAAATAGCGCAGCGGTAGTTCAGTCGGTTAGAATACCGGCCTGTCACGCCGGGGGTCGCGGGTTCGAGTCCCGTCCGCTGCGCCATATTCAACTTCCAGGGCCCACTGAACACCCGGAAGTTACAAAAAAAGCGACCTTAGGGTCGCTTTTTTCATTTCGGAGCCTTATTGGCTGCGCTCTTCTTCGCGCAAGGTCAGCACCTCGACCCCATCCTCGGTCACCGCCACGGTATGTTCCCACTGCGCGGACAGCGTGTGGTCGCGGCTAATCACCGTCCAGCCGTCTTTCAACGTCCGCGTACCGCGCCCGCCCTGGTTGATCATCGGCTCGATGGTAAAGACCATCCCCGGCTTGAGCTTCATGCCCATGCCGCGTTGACCGAAATGCAGCACTTCAGGCCCTTCATGCATCTGCTGGCCGATGCCATGCCCGCAATACTCGCGCACCACGCTGTAGCCGGCGGCTTCGGCATGGACCTGGATGGCATGGCCGATGTCGCCCAGCGTTGCGCCGGGGCGCACCTGGGCAATGCCTTTCCACAGCGCCTCGTACGTGGTGTCGACCAACCGCTGGGCATCCTCGGTGATGGCGCCAAGGCTGTACATCTTCGATGAGTCGGCAATGTAACCGCCTTGTTCCAGGGTGATGTCGACGTTGATGATCGAACCTTCCTTGAGCACCTCATCGGCTTTTGGCATCCCATGGCAGACCACATGGTCCACGGAAGTGTTGAGCGCGTAGGGAAAGCCGTACTGGCCCTTGCTCGCTGGACGTGCCTTGAGGGTGTCGACGATGAAGGCTTCGGCGTGGTCGTTGATCTGCATCGTGGTCACGCCGGGGCGGATGAAGCTATCGAGGTCGGCGAACACTCGGGCCAGCAGCTGGCCGGCGTTGCGCATCAGGTCGAGTTGGGCGGGGGTCTTGAGGATCACCTGGGACATGGGGGGAGGACAGTAACTCAGCTGGAATTTGCTCCAGCATAGCGCCAGGGACATTGGTGATGCCACCGCTTGGTGCGTTGGCTGTACCGGCCTTTTCGCGGGCAAGCCCGCACCCACAGGTACTGCACGGCCGTCGAACCCGTGGTGATCCTGTGGGAGCGGGCTTGCCCGCGAAGAGGCCAGCACAGCTGGCCCAGTATTTGCTGACGTGATCTCATCCCAGGCTGTCAACGACGACAGCCCCATCAGACTCACGACAAAGGCGCCGTGTTGCCCCGCTTGCCAAGCAAGCCGGAGCAACCGGCGCCTTTTGCGTTTCCACCAGGAGACCCGCCCATGGCCAGCACTCAAGTTCGCAGCGTTTGCCCCTATTGCGGGGTCGGTTGCGGCATCGTCATGAGCGTCGTCGACGGCAAGGTGACCAAGGTCAGCGGTGACAAACAGCACCCAAGCAATTTCGGCCGCCTGTGCACCAAAGGCCTCACCGCGCATATCCCACTAACCGCCGCCGGGCGCATGGAAAGCGCCTTCGTCCGACGTCAGCGCGACCATGAGCCCGCACGCAGCAGCCTGGACCAGGCCATCATCCAGGCCGCCGAGCGCCTGCGCAGCATCATCGACCAGCACGGTCCTGACGCCGTGGCGCTGTATGTCTCCGGGCAGATGTCGCTGGAAGCCCAGTACCTGGCCAACAAACTGGCCAAAGGCTTCATCCGCACGCGCCATATAGAGTCCAACTCTCGCCTGTGCATGGCCAGTGCTGGCAGTGGCTACAAACTCTCGCTCGGCGCCGATGGCCCGCCTGGCAGTTACCAGGATTTCGAGCGTGCCGAGGTCTTCCTGGTGATTGGCGCGAACATGGCCGACTGCCACCCAATTCTTTTTCTGCGCCTGCTCGACCGGGTAAAAGCCGGGGCCAAGCTGATCGTCGTCGACCCGCGACGCACAGCTACCGCCGAAAAAGCCGACCTGTTCCTGCAGGTGCGTCCGGGTACCGACATGGCGCTGTTGAACGGCCTGCTGCACCTGTTGCATCGCGATGGCCACACCGACCCTGACTTCATCGCCCGCCACACCGAAGGCTGGGACGAGCTGCCTGCCTTCCTCGACGACTACACCCCTGAGCGCGTAGCCGCCATCACCGGCCTGGCGGAAGATGACATCCGCCAGGCCGCCGCGTTGATTGGTACGGCCAAGGCGTGGATGAGCTGCTGGACCATGGGCCTGAACCAGAGCATTCACGGCACCTGGCACAGCAACGCGATCTGCAACCTGCACCTGGCCACTGGCGCCATCTGCCGCCCCGGCAGCGGGCCGTTCTCGCTGACCGGCCAGCCCAATGCCATGGGCGGTCGCGAGATGGGCTACATGGGGCCGGGCCTGCCGGGCCAGCGCTCGGCACTGGTCGAAGGCGACCGCAGCTTCATCGAGGCGCAATGGGGCTTGGCGTCTGGCAGCCTGCGCGCTGAAGGTGGCGAAGGCACGGTGGCGCTGTTCGAGCAGATGAAAGTGGGGGACGTGAAGGCCTGCTGGATCATCTGCAGCAACCCTGTGGCCAGCGTCGCCAACCGCCAGCAGGTAATCGACGGCCTGCGTCAGGCGGAGCTGGTGATCACCCAGGATGCCTTCCTCGACACCGAAACCAACCGCTACGCCGATATCCTCCTGCCTGCCGCGCTGTGGGCCGAGGGCGAGGGCGTGATGATCAACAGCGAGCGCAACCTGACGCTGATGCCGTGCGCGGTCGAGGCGCCGGGCGAGAGCCTGGCGGACTGGCAGATCATCGCCCGGGTTGCCTGTGCCATGGGCTATGCCGAGGCCTTCGACTACGCCAACGCTGAGGCGGTGTACGATGAGATCCGTCGCTTTTACAACCCGGTCACCGGCTACGATCTGCGTGGCATCGACTACCAGGCGCTGCGCGAAAAACCCCGCCAATGGCCCTGCGCCCCAGGCCAAACGGACGACCGCAGCCCACTGCGCTATGTCGAAAACGGCGATCCCAGCACCCTGCTTTTCCCAACGACAAGCGGCAAGGCCCGCTTTTTCGCCCGGCCCTGGTTACCCGCACCGGAGCTGCCAGACGCCGACTACCCACTGGTGCTCAATACGGGCCGGGTGCAGCACCAATGGCACACCCTGACCAAGACCGGCAAGGTGCCGACGCTGAACAAGCTGGAACCCGGCCCCTTCGTAGAAATCCATCCCGAAGATGCGGCGCGGCTGGGCATCCGCGACAAGGACCAGGTGGCGATCCGCTCGCGGCGTGGCCAGGCCGTACTGCCGGCGCGGGTCAGTGACCGGGTGATGCCTGGCAACTGTTTCGCACCGTTCCACTGGAACGATGTGATCGGCGAGCAGTTGGCGATCAATGCCGTCACCTGCGATGCGGTCGACCCGCTGTCGCTGCAGCCGGCCTTCAAGCACTGCGCCGTCGCCTTGCAGCGAGTTGCCGGTGAGCGCATCGAAGCCCGTGAGCTGAGTATCGAGCCGGCTGAGAGCGCGTCTGTTACGCCACCTCATCAGGTGCTGTGGGCTTCGCAAACGGGTAACGGCGAAGCGCTGGCCGAGCGTTGCGCCGAGCGTTTACGCAGTGGCGGGCTGCAGGTGCAGCTCAGCTGCCTGGAGGCGGTCAGCCCCCGCCAGTTGCAGGGTGCGGCTAGCGTCGTGGTCATCGCCAGCACCTTCGGCGATGGCGATGCACCCGACAGCGCGACGGCGTTCTGGCAGGCGCTGCAGGGCGAGGAGGGCGCGCACTGCGCCCAATTGCCCTACGCCGTGCTGGCACTGGGAGACTCCAGCTACGACCAGTTCTGCGGGTTCGGCCGCAAGCTCGACCAGCGCCTGGCTGAGCTGGGTGGGCGGCGCCTGCTGCCGCGCGTCGACTGCGAGCCGGATTTCGATGAGGCCTTCGCAACTTGGCTCGATGCGCTGTTGCCCGAACTGGGCAGCGCCACCCTGCCGCTGCCTGTGAGTGAACCCGTGACCGGCTACAGCAAGCATCAGCCATGGAATGCCACCTTGCTGGAAAACCGCCTGCTCAATGCCCCGGGTGCCAGCAAGGAAACCCGCCAGCTGGTGTTCGACCTGGCCGGCAGCGATTTCACTTATGCCGCAGGCGATGCCCTGGGCGTATGGCCACGCAACTGCCCGGCGCTGGTGGAAGACATGCTGGCCGCCATGCGGCTTGATGGCCAGGCCCAGGTCCAGTTGAAAGGGCAAGCGGTCATGCCCCTGGCCAAGGCGCTGGCGTCGCACCTGGAGATCGCCAAGGTCACTGCGCAACAACTGCAGGTATTCAGCCTGCAAGCCGCCGAACTGCGGCGCCTGCTGCAGCCTGACTGCAAACGCGAATTGCAGGACTGGCTCTGGGGCCGACAGTTGGTCGATGTACTGCGTGCGTTTCCGCAAGACTTGCCATTGGCTACGTGGCTCGACCTGCTCAAGCCTTTGCAGCCGAGGCTCTATTCGATCAGTTCCAGCCCGCTGGCGCACCCTGGTCAGGTTCACCTGACCGTATCCACGGTACGTTATGGCGAGCGCAAAGGGGTGTGCTCAAGCTTTCTCGCCGACCGTGGGCAGGTGCAGAAGATCGCGATCTTCCCGCAGGTATCCAAGCATTTTCGCTTGCCCGATGACGACACTGTGCCGGTGATCATGGTCGGTCCCGGCACCGGGATTGCGCCGTTTCGCGCCTTCCTCGAAGAGCGCGAAGCCCGGGGGGGCAAGGGGAGTAACTGGTTGTTCTTTGGCGAGCAGTACGCCGCGACCGACTTCTATTACCGGGAGCAGCTGCAGGCGTGGCAGGCGAGCGGCCACCTGCGGCTGGACACGGCGTTTTCCCGGGATCAGGCCGAGAAGATTTATGTGCAGCAGCGCCTGCGTGAGAATGGCGCGCAGGTGTGGCAGTGGCTGGAGGCGGGGGCGTATTTCTATGTGTGCGGAGATGCTCAGCGTATGGCCAAGGATGTGGATGCGGCGTTGCGCGAGGTCATTGCCGAGCATGGGGGCGTGGACGCGGATGCTTACATGGAGGCCTTGAGCAAGGCCAAGCGGTATCGGCGGGATGTGTATTGACGTGCTCCATGTTGGTGAGTGCTGCACTTGGAATGTGCAGTGGCAGTGCTGGCCTCTTCGCGGGCAAGCTCGCTCCCACAGGATTGATATTGTCGCCAATTCTGTGAAAGACCTGTGGGAGCGGGCTTGCCCGCGAAGAGGCCAGCACAGGCAACCCAACTGGCACAGTCCATGCACTATCTCCCACACAACAAGCCTCACTGATCAACGGCGATCAACCCAGGGGCACACCGTGATGAATACAGGCAAAGGCGCCTGGAGCTTCGGCTCCAGGCGCTTTTTTTTTGATCGAGGATCGGCGTATGAAGGCAACAGCGAGCAGCGGGCAACGAGAGCGAGTGGTCATCGTCGGCAACGGCATGGTCGGCCACCATTGCGTCGAGCAACTGGTCGAACGCGGCGCCCTGGCGCGCTTCGAGCTGCATGTGTTCGGCGAAGAGCGCCAACGTGCCTACGACCGCGTGCACCTGTCGGAGTACTTCGGCGGCAGCTGCGCCGAAACCCTGGCCCTGTGCGAGCAAGGCTTCTATGGCGACAACGGCGTGAACCTGCACCTGGGTGAAGCGGTGCTGGAGATCGACCGGGAACGCTGCGAAGTGGTCACCGCCGAGGGCCGCTACGGCTACGACCAGTTGATCCTGGCCACCGGTTCCTATCCGTTCGTGCCGCCGATCGAAGGCTCCAGCGGCAATGCCCGTCTGGTCTATCGCACCCTCGACGATCTCGATGCGATCCGCGCCGCTGCTGCCAATGCTACTCGCGGCGTGGTCGTCGGTGGCGGCCTGCTTGGCCTGGAAGCCGCCAATGCCCTCAAGTCGTTAGGCCTGGAAGCGCACGTGGTGGAGTTCGCCCCTCGTTTGATGCCAGTGCAACTGGACGGCGAAGGCGGCGCGGCGCTCAAGGCGCAGATCGAAGCCCTTGGCGTTGGCGTGCACCTGTCGCGGGCCACCCAGTCGATCAGCGCTGGCGAGGCCTACCGCTACCGCATGAACTTCGATGGCGGCGAGTTCCTCGAGACCGACCTGATCGTGTTCTCCGCTGGCATCCGCCCGCAGGATGCGCTGGGCCGTGCCAGCGGGCTGGAGGTCGCCGCGCGCGGTGGCGTGGTGATCGACAACCATTGCCGCAGCAGCGACCCACGCATCTTCGCCATTGGCGAGTGCGCCTCCTGGAACGGCAGCGTGTTCGGCCTGGTCGCGCCAGGTTACAGCATGGCGCGCAACCTGGCGGCCTTGCTGCTGGGCGAGGCGGCCGGTGAGTTTACCGGCGCCGACATGTCGACCAAGCTCAAATTGCTGGGCGTGGATGTCGGCTCCATCGGCGACGCCCATGGCGCCACGCCAGGCTCGCGCAGCTACCGCTTCATCGACGAGGCCAATGCCGCCTACCGTCGGCTGGTAGTGGATGCCAGTGGCAAGTACGTGCTCGGCGCCGTGCTGGTCGGTGACAACAGCTACTACGACACCCTGTTGCAGTACGCCCAGAACGGCATCGCCCTGCCAGCCGACCCGGCCGCGCTCATCCTGCCGCAAAGCGGTGGGGCGCCAGCCCTGGGCGCCGACGCATTGCCCGACAGCGCGACCATATGCTCCTGCCACAACGTCAGCAAGGGCGCGGTGTGCGCCGCCATAGACAGCGGCTGCGGCGACCTTGCCGCAGTCAAGGGCTGCACCAAAGCAGCGACCGGCTGCGGCGGTTGCGCGGCGTTGCTCAAGCAGGTCTTCGAGCATGAACTGACCGCCCGTGGCGTGACCGTGGACAAGAGCCTGTGCGAACACTTCGCCTACACCCGCCAGGAGCTTTACGGGCTGGTGCGGGTCGGCGGCATCCGCACCTTCAACGACCTGCTCGAACGGCACGGCAAAGGCCACGTCGGTTGCGACATCTGCAAACCGGCGGTGGGCAACATCCTCGCTTCATGCTGGAACCAGCCGATCATGGACCCGGCGCTGGTGCCGCTGCAGGACACCAACGACACCTTCATGGCCAACATGCAGAAAAACGGCACCTACTCGGTGGTGCCGCGCATCCCGGGTGGCGAGATTACTCCCGACAAACTGATCGTGATCGGCCAGGTCGCCAAGAAGTACGACCTCTACACCAAGATCACCGGTGGCCAGCGCATCGACCTGTTCGGCGCCCAGTTGCACGAGCTGCCACTGATCTGGGGCGAGCTGATCGAAGCCGGCTTCGAGACCGGCCACGCCTACGGCAAGTCGACCCGCACGGTGAAGTCGTGCGTGGGCAGCACCTGGTGCCGCTATGGCGTGCAGGACAGCGTCGCCATGGCGCTACGCCTGGAAGACCGCTACAAGGGCCTGCGCAGCCCGCACAAGCTCAAGTTCGCGGTGTCCGGCTGCACCCGCGAATGCGCCGAGGCGCAGAGCAAGGATATCGGCGTGATCGCCACCGACAAGGGCTGGAACCTGTACGTCTGCGGCAACGGCGGCATGCGCCCGCGGCACGCCGAACTGTTCGCCACCGACCTGGACGACGAAACCCTGGTGCGCCTGATCGACCGGGTGCTGATGTTCTACATCCGCACCGCCGACAAACTGCAACGTACCTCGGTCTGGCGTGAAAGCCTGGAGGGCGGTTTGGACTACCTCAAGCAGGTCGTCCTCGACGACAGCCTGGGCCTGGCTGCCGAGCTGGAAGCGCAGATGCAGCATGTGGTCGATCAGTATGAATGCGAGTGGGCCAACGCCCTCAACGACCCGGAAAAACTCAAGCGCTTCCGCACTTTCGTCAACGACCGGCGCGCCGATCCGGACGTTCACTTCGTCCGCGAGCGCGAACAGCGCCGGCCGGCTGCACCGCTGCACCTGATCCCAACTGTCGAGGAGGCTGTGTGATGAACTTGTCCAATGCTGCTGTGAAAACCCAAGAGAACTGGCAGGCGGTGTGCCAGGCTGATGACCTGGTGGCCGATTCAGGAGTGGTGGTGTGGCTTGAGGGAGAGCAGGTGGCGCTGTTCTACGTGCCTGGGCAGGCGCAGCCGCTGTACGCAGTCGATAACCGCGACCCGCGTTCTGGGGCCAATATCATCGGCCGAGGGCTGGTGGGGAGCTTGCAAGGGGAGCTGGTCGTGGCAGCGCCGCTGTACAAGCAGCACTTCAGCCTGGAGAGCGGCGAGTGCCTGGAAGATGCCGGGCAGCGGCTGCGGGTGTGGCCGGTGCGGATGAACGGGGGGGCGGTGGAAGTGGCGGTGGCCTGATCCATCGATTCTGGCCCCATCGCCAGCAACTTGGCGATAGGGCCGCGTAGCGGGGTCAGGCAGCTTCTTTAATTAAACAGATGTGGACGCAACTAACGAAGGCTGCAGGTTTCATGGATGTTCTCCCTGGGAGGGGGCAGTACGTGATTCGAGGTCCATTTCGGCGGGCCGTTGAACTCTCGGTGCGAGTCGGTCAAATGGGTTGCGATGAAGCGCATTTTCCCAAGGGGCGGGATTAGGGAATTCATCCCAATCTCTCGGAGGATGGATGAAGTCCGGGAGTGCTTCGGGGCCTTGTTGCATGAACAGTCTGGCAATGGCCCAGTATTGTTCACCTTTTTGAATGTCATCTGTAAAGAAAACGCGATCAATGACGTCGTCTGTGCCGGCCTTCCGGACTGATAGCATTACCTCCTCCTTCAGCCCACCATAACCCAGGGGTCTGTAGATACGGTAAGCCTCGGCGGTAATGTCATCCCAGTCATGAGCCACTGCTTTAGCCCCCCAGTTTTTTCGACCCAATGGGTGGCGTCGGTCAAATCTGTATTGATAGAAGTAAACTTTCCTGCGTCGCCGATTAAAACGTATTGGCTCATGGCGAGGAAGTCCGATATCTATTCGGATGAAAGGAGTAAGGATCCAGAATGCGAGAGCGGAAAATAGTACCGCAGACACCATGAGCTCAAGACTTCCATGGCTTGGTTCGATGATACTGATATAAATCGTTGTGGCGGTTATGGTTGAAACGCCAAGCATGAGTAGAGGCCCTAAAGTCAACCAGTAGCCTCGAATTTTTAAAGATGCTCTGGGTATCTCTAAGAAACAGTCATCTATATGGTTAGGGCTAGGCTCGACACTTTTGTGCGCATCCTCTACTGTGGCCTGTGCGTTCGGTGAAGGCAGATCATATTTCCAGCCGACCGGCCGAGGTGATTGGCTCATCTCACGATCTCATGGATTACAATTTCCGCATAAGCGTCTGAAAGGGTGCGGTCTGGCCAATAAGTGATCACTAGCGAGACTGTCATGACGTTGTGCGATCCGCTGGTGGCTGCTAGCTTTATCTTTCCGTCTATTAGGTGAGGGCGGTTATTGTTTGACGTGCTTCTCTTCTGTTCCGGATTAACTATCTCGCGGGTTTCTGGGTGGTAATCAGCCATTTTTGGAGGGGCTATTGGTTTCATTGCGGCATACTTGCTAGTCCTCGTTCCAATTGAAGGTGTGTAGTATCTCTCATCGAAAATCACTTCCCCTCCTTTGAAGTTTGGCGCGCTGCCATCTCCCAGGCGATGGAATAGAATCGCCCAATGATAGCTGGAAGTTGTAGGGGTGAATCGCGGTAGCGCGATTCGAAACCTTAACAATTTCTGAGTTAGCGGGTTAATAGGAGTGCCAATTTTAGAATTGATGGGTTGGTTGTGGAATATGGATTCAGTGTTCAAATTTCCCTCAAGTCCCAGTACCGCGGCATTCAATTCCGCTAATGCAATATCGCTATGTTGTGGAGCGTCCCAGTGAACGTGCGGGGTTGCATTGGGTTTTCCGAAGTAGCAGCGTCCAGTCCATCGCTCTAGCTGCGTCGATTCGCGTTTTGTAGCGTGTTTGGTGAATAGGTATGTAATTAAGCTGAAAAGGATGGTTGCGCCTAGGGCGCCCAATAGCAAGGGGCTAAACACCGCTCTGATTGCGGAGGCTGTGCCAATGGCGGCTGATGACGCTGAAAGGGTATACCATAATGCTGTAATGTTGTCGCCAGAGTCGTAACTTCGCTTTGCGGCAAGTATGAGCTGTAAAGATTCGAAAAGCCCGGCTGCTGCATTAAGTATGGCGCCCGCCCTAGCGATTTTTCGCCCCGTGCTAAGGTGATGAGGTGTCATAAATTTCCGTGGTATCAAAAATCCAAAAAGCTCCAGGCTGCTGCCAATAATGCCTAGGCTGGATCCGTATAAAGCCATTATCGCTTCGCTGGACTTCGGCCCTAATTCTTCTTCCGCCTTTTCCAGATTCTTCCCAAGGCTGTCATTCAACAAATGCAGCCCGCCGATGGAAAGCAACAACTCCCACCCTTTGCCGGTCCCCCTCAACCCAGTAAAACCACCACTCACCAAACGCGAAGCCTGCCCCGCACTGATCCGCATGCCATCGAGCAATTTCCGCGCACTCGGCTCCAGTGTCCCCGCCGCCACTTTGAGATCCACCAGCGTCATCTGTGCCGCAGGCCCCAGTTGACTGACGTTCAACTTGACCTCACTGGCCAGGCGCTCATGCAGTTCATGGGCCGTACCTTCGACCCAGACGCTGACGTTGACCACCGTGTGCGCCACCTTCGGGTCGAGCACCGCCAGGCTCAGCAAGCCGGTCTGGATGATGGGCTTGACCTTGTTTGCCTTGTTCTCCACGCCCGCCATGACTTCATGAAGCGGCGGCATCATCTTCGTCCGCGCCTTGGCCAGTTTCTCGCTGGCGTTGTTCTGCAGTTCGCGCAGGTGCGCGCTCTGCAAGGCGTAGTACTCGCCCAGCTTCATCTGTACCTGCAGCTCGACCAGGTGCACGCCGTTGTAGACTCGTTGGCTGGCGCTGTTCAGGTGGCGGACCACCTGTTGCACACCGGGGTCGAGCCACACCGCCAAGCGCTGGCTGGCCGCGTTGACTGCCCCTTGCAGTTCGGTGACCGACTGCTTGAGCGCATCGCGCAGCTTGAGGCCGGCGTCTTCACTGGCGATGAATTTGCTCAAGGCGGTGTAGAGCTTTTCGCTGTCGTTCCAGTTGTTCGGTTCGGTCTGCGAGAAGGTCGGCAACAGCGCGGCCAGCAGGGCGCCATCGCGCAGCAGCAAGGCGCGGTAAGCGGGGCTGCTCGGGTCCTGTAGCCACTTGAGCCAGAGGGCTGCGCTGGTACCTGCGGCGGGCGTGGCGGGCTCGGCGCTTGTGGAGGGCGCTTCGGTGATACCGCCCGCCAGGCAGCCGGCCATGGTCTTGGTGTAGGCGATGCCCGACTCGCGGTTCCTGCCGTCATAGTCATGCCGCTCGATCAAGGCGAAGGCTGCGCTTTCGCAGTGGGCTATGTAAGCGGCGGCGTGTTGATCGATGTGGCGCTGGAACTTTAGTTCCTGCTGCTCGTACTCGGCCTGGAAAGCAGCGCGCCGGGGTTCGTCATAACGCTCTTCGAGCTTTTCATCGCTCTCCCGCTGGCGTACGTCAACGAGTCGCTGGCGCTCGACGGCGGGGTCGGCGAACACCGGTGGCCCGTCGCCGGTCTGCGGCTCGAAGGAGGGTACCTTTTGCGCGGCCCATTCACGCTGGGTTTGCCGGATGATCTGGAGAATCTGCGAGGTCTGCAGCTGGTAGGCGCGCAGCGGATCCTCGTGCCAGGCCTGGCGTTTGACCACCCAGTTCAGGCGCTGGTGGTTGTACTCCTGAACGAGGCCGACTGTGTCGTCGAGCACCACCGCCAGCACGCCGTTTTCCAGCGCGTGCTGTTGCATGGCGTTGACCACGTATCCGCGCAGGGCGAACTTGCGCAGGAAGCGGCTGTGGAAGCCGTGGGCACTGTCGAACGGGCCGTTCAGTTGCTGGGCGTACTCGAACACCTGCCGGTCGACCTGGAGATTGTCCGGGGTCATGGCCAGGCCGACCAGCTCGGGGTTGTTGCGCGCCTGGGCCAGGTCCAGCCCTTCGAAGCGATGCGCGGGGGCCTGACCATTGCGGTAAGCCTGCAACACGCTGACCGGCCAGGCATCGCTGGAGAAGGCCAGCCAGGCCGAGCCGTAGTTGTCGGTGTCGATGTTGAGAAAGGAAGACGGCAGGTCATGGTCCGCCTGCGCGCACCGCTCGGGCAGCGGTGGCGGTGGCCCGAGCGGCGGTTCGTAGGGGTTGAAGCGGCGCAGGTGGCCGTGGTCGGTCACTTCGTAGGCCTGCCAGATGCGCTGGTCGAGCAGCACGTAGAGGTAGCCGCTGCGCAAGGTGCGCAGGCCCATGCGGGTTTGCGTGGCCGAGTCGCGGCCTGGGCGGGTATCGGGGACCAGGGCTTGGCGCAGGGGCGGGATTGGCAGGCCTTGGCGCTGGCAGGCTTTGCAGGGGTGAGGAGGAAATCGGTTTCGGCGACTAAAGTGGCGATGCGCTGGCTGATGCTCATGGATGATCCTCCCCCGGTTCAAGCTGAGAGGATTTCTTGATGTTCTTATCAAACTGGTTAAGCATGGAGGTCCCTCTTTCACCCGTCATCGCTCGGCTATGCCGGCCAACGGTTGGTTAGCGAACAGTTGCGTCGAAGTTGCACCTGAACACTAACGAGGAACGAATTCTCAGAGGAGTTTGGCTCTTCCTAAAACCCTGTAGGAATATTCGCCGATTAATTTTCCAAACGTATGGCCTGACATTACTGCACTGCTGCTACCGGCCTCTTCGCGGGGCAAGCCCGCTCCCACAGGACCATCACATTCTCTGAAACTGTGATGATCCTGTGGGAGCGGGCTTGCCCCGCGAAGAGGCCGGCACAGGCTACTTAGATCACCAACCCCTGTGGCTCACGCCCAGCAAACACATCCACCAGGCTAGCCACCACCATTTCCCCCATGCGCGTGCGGGTCTGCACCGTGGCACTGGCCCGATGCGGCTGCAACAGCACATCCTCACGCTCGAACAGCGCCTCTGGCACACGCGGCTCATCGGCGAACACATCCAGCGCCGCCCCTGCGATTTCACCGGCTTCGAGTGCCGCGATCAACGCCGGTTCATCCACCAGCTTGCCGCGCGCGATATTGATCAGGTAGCCCTCAGCGCCCAGCGCCTGGAGAACCTCGCGGTTGATCAGGGCCTCACCTTTGTCCGCTGCCGCCGCCAGGATCAGCGCATCGCTGTCCTTGGCCAACTGCAGCAGATCCGCCTCGAACCCGTAAGGCACATCCAGCGCCTGCAGGTCGGTATAGCGAATCGGACAGCCAAACGCCGCGGCCCGCTGGGCCACCGCACGGCCCACCCGGCCCATACCGACGATCCCCACGCGCATGCCCGACACCTGACGTGCCAGCGGCAGCGGCGCCAGTGGCGTGGCGCTGGTCGCCCACTGGCCTGAACGCACGAATCGATCGCCCGTGCTGATGCCACGGCATACGCCGATCAGCAAGCCGATGGCCAGGTCGGCGACGTCTTCGGTCAGGGCGCCGATAGTGGCGGTGACCTGGATGCCGCGGTCGCGGGCATAGGCCAGGTCCACCGCGTCGGTGCCCACGCCATTGACCGCCACCACTTCAAGTTTCGGCAGGCGTGCCATCAGCGACTGGCTGATGCCGGTGTGGCCGCCAGTGATCACGCCACGGATGTTCGGGCCGTGCTGGCTGACATAGGCATCCTTGTCGGCCTGCTCGTAGTAGCGGTGCACGGTGAACAGCGCTTCCAGGCGTTCGCGGATGGCCGGGATGAGGATCGGGCTCAGTTGCAGGACTTCAGGTTTCATCGAGTACTCCATTCGAGGCAGGGGTCAGCCACGGCCGACAAAGGGCATGTTGCTGGCCATCACGGTCATGTTCAGCACGTTGGCGTCCAGCGGCAGCGCGGCGATGTAGCGCACCGCGTCGGCCACATGGCGCACATCGAGCATCGGTTCGGCAGCGATCTCGCCATTGGCCTGGCGCACGCCCCGGGTCATGCGTTCGGACAGCTCGGTCAGGGCGTTGCCGATGTCTACCTGGCTGCACACGATGTTGTAGGGGCGGCCGTCCAGGGCCAAGGCCTTGGTCAGGCCCAGCACCGCGTGTTTGCTGGCGGTGTAGGGCGCGGTGAACGGGCGCGGGGTGTGCGCCGAGATCGAGCCGTTGTTGATGATCCGCCCACCCTGTGGCTGCTGACGGCGCATCAGGCCGAAGGCGGCGCGGGCGCAGAGGAATACACCGTCGACGTTGGTGGCGATGACGTTGCGCCAGTTTTCCAGAGGCAGCTCGTCGATCGGCACGGCCGGGGCATTGACGCCGGCATTGTTGAAGATCACGTCGAGGCGGCCATGCACCTCTTCGATGGTGGCGAACAGCTGCGCGACGCTCTGCTCATCGCGTACGTCGGTGGGCACCGCCAGGGCTTCGCCGCCGGCGGCCTGGGCCTGCTCGACCAGCGCTTGCAACGGCTCAGCGCGGCGCCCGGCGAGCACCAGGCTGAAGCCATCCTGCAGCAGGGCGAGGGCGACTGCGCGGCCAATGCCACTGCCCGCGCCGGTGACCAGGGCGATTTTCTTGTGTTGGCTCATCTCAGGACTCCAGGGGGTCAGGCTGCATTGGCGGGTTGGCCGGCGGGGCGTGGGCCGACGCGCAGGTGCAGCTCGCCGATGCCGTCGATGCCGGCATGGATCAGGTCACCCGGGTTCAGCGGCGCCACGCCGGGCGGGCTGCCGGTCATGATCAGGTCACCCGGGCGCAGCGGCAGTTGCCGGGACAGCCGGCTGATCACCTCGGCCAGTGGCCAGGTCTGCTGGCTCAGGTGCGCACGCTGGCGCTCCTGGCCGTTGACCTGCAGCCACAGCGAGGCGTCCAGTGGCCACGGCAACTGGCTGGCGGGGGCGATGGCGGTCATCGGCGCCGAGGCCTCGAACACTTTGGCGCCCTCCCATGGCAGGCCCTCGCTTTTGGCCTGGCGCTGGCGGTCGCGGCGGGTCAGGTCGAGGCCGGCGGCGAAGCCGAAGACGTGCTCTAGCGCGTGCTCAGGAGCGATGTCGGCGCCGCCTTTGGCAATCGCCACCACCAGCTCGATTTCATGGCAAAACTCGTCGGTCTGCGGCGGGAAGGGCAGTTCGCCCAACGCCTCGACCACATTGCTCGCGGGCTTCATGAAGAACACCGGCTCGCGCGGCGCCGGGCCTGCGGACTCGGGCCAGGGGTAGTTGCGGCCCAGGCAGAACACCCGGCCGACCGGGAAGCGCGCAGTGTCGCCAAGGATCGGCAGACTGACGACGGCGGGCGGGTTGAACAGGTAGGTCATGGGTGGATCCTCCGTACGGGAGTGCCCAGCGTAGCCAGCAGCGGGTGGGCAAAGTTGGACGAAAACGGGCTTGGCTTGGAGATATCGAGGCTCATGCCGACGTCTTCAGTTCGATGCGGAACAGCTTGCCGAGCAGCAGCGAGTACGACAGGGTGCCCATCAAGGCCACTGCGCCGATGAACCAGAACGCCAGGGCGAACGAGCCACTGGCCTGCACGATCGCGCCAATCACGATCGGCGTGACAATGCCGCCGATGTTGGCCGCCAGGCTGGTGACGCCACCGGTCAAACCGATCAGCTCCTTGGGCGCGACTTCCGACACGGCCGCCCACGACGACGAGGCGATGCCTTGGGCGAAGAACGCCAGGGTGAGAATGGCAATGCACAGCACATTGGAATCGGTGAAGTTCACCAGCACGATCGACATGCCCAGCATCGAACCCACCACCAGCGGCAGCTTGCGGGCGAACGACAGCGAATAGCCCTTGCGGATCAGCAGGTCGGAAACGATCCCGGCGAGGAGGATGCCGACCGTGGCGCCAATGAACGGCATCACGGCGAAGATGCCGACCTTGATCAGGGTCAGCTGGCGTTCTTCGATCAGATAGGTCGGGAACCAGGTGAGGAAGAAGTACAACGCCGAGGTGCTGGCGAATTTGCCCAGGCAGATTGCCCACACCTGACGGTAGCGGAACAGTTCGGCCACTTGGCGCCAGTCGAAGCGGGTGCGTTGCTGGCTGCTTTTCACCAGCCCGCCGCCGTTTTCGATGTAGGCCAGCTCTTCCTTGCTGACCTTCTTGCAGTTCAGCGGGTCGCGGTACAGGAACAGCCACACCACGCCAAACACGATGCCGACCACGCCAGTGCTGTAGAACACATGGCGCCAGTCGTAGGTGGTGGCCAGCCACAGCAGGGCACCGGTGAACAACGCAGTGCCCAGGTACTGGCCGCACACGTAGATGCTGCTGGCCATGCCACGCTCTCGCGCCGGGAACCACACCGTGACCGCGCGGCTGTTGGCGGGAAAGGCCGGTGCTTCCATGGCACCGACCGCCAGGCGCAGGCCAAACAGCGAGGCGAAGCCGCTGGCCAGGCCCTGGGCGACGGTGACCGCCGACCAGCTGATCAGCGACACGCCGTAGGTCAGGCGCGAGCCGAAGCGGTCGGCGATGAAGCCGGCTGGCACCAGTGCCAGGGCGTAGGTCCAGGCGAAGGCGGAGAAGATCAGGCCCATCTCGACTTTGTCCAGGCCCAGGTCCTTGGCCATGAACGGCGCGGCGATGGAGATATTGACCCGGTCGACGTAGTTGATGATGGTCGCCACCAGCAGCAGCGACAGCATGAACCAGCGGCGGCGGGTGGGCAGGCGCTGGGCAGGGGCCGCGTCCAGCGCGTACGACGACGCGGCGCGGGGGGTAGGCGTGCTCGACATGAGTCGACCTCGTTTGTTGTTGTTGGTAGAGGTTGGGCTGCAGTCCCTTTTCTAAGGTGGTCGTACAACAGCGTGAAAGCAACGGGGGTTTTAGACCGTTTTTTTCACCCATGGCGGGGTAGAGTCGTGCTGTCCAAGAAAACCCAGGGGCGGGGGTTTGCCTCGATAATTTGCGGAGTGTCTTAATTCTAGAGGGCTGTAGCGATTTGCTGTTGCATCGGTTTTTGCAGACGGGGTTAAATTGCAGAGTTTGGACGTCGTACAACTTAAAGCCCCGATTCTGGAGATTGCCCATGCCCCCCAAGCGCGAGGTGCCGACCTATCTCATGCAGCAGCGCAGCGAGCTGATGGATTTCTATATCCGCGACCAGCGCGGCCGCCCCGCCGAGACCGCGCCACATCGCCATGAGTATTTCCAGATCCAGGTCAATTTCGGCGGCGACACGGTGCAGCACATCGGCAACGTGCAGCGACCGTTCCGCCGCAACACCCTGGCGTTCATCCTGCCGCATCGGGTGCATGTGATACCGCACCCGGCCGACAGCGATTTTGTGGTGATCAACTTTTCCCAGACCTTCCTGCTGCCGCACCTGGCCTGCGACCCGATGGACCTGGAGGAAGTCTCGATCCTGCAGGCGCCCGAGCTGTCACCTTTCCGCTTCCAGGAGCACCTCGACTTCTGCTTAGACGAAGCCGATTTCGCCGACATTCAGCGCTTGCTGACGCAGATGCGCGAGCTGGATGCCAACCGCCGCTTCGGTAGCCGCGAAATCCTCAAAGGCCTGCTGCTGCAGTTGATCGGTCAGGTCTGCGGCCTGTACGCCGAACCCTTGCGCGAACTGGCCGACAACAACGCCGCACAGCTCAGCCGCCGCGCCGCGCTCGGGCGCATGAGCGAGTATCTGCGCGGGCATATTGATGACCCCGATCTCAACCTGCATAAAGTCGCGGCCGCGACCTACCTGTCGCCCACTTACTTGACCCACTGGCTGCGCAAGGAAATCGGCAAGACTTTCAGCGAGCTGGTGCTGGAGCGGCGCATGCACGCGGCGCGCAATTACCTGCTTAATGGCAGCCGACCGGTGGGGGAGGTGGCGCGCCTGTGCGGCTTCGCCGACGAAGCCTATTTTTCCCGGCGCTTCCGGCAGATTCACGGCTTGCCACCGGGGCAATTCCGCCGCCAGCAACGCGACCCGGATACGCCGCAGGTGGCGATGCGGTAAGCTTGCCGGCATGAACCTCGACACCCGCATCAAGTACCGCCACCTGCTGTGTTTCCTGGAGATTGCCCGGCAGGGCAGCCTGGCCAGGGCGGCCGATATTCTGGCGATCAGCCAGCCAGCGATTTCCAAGACCCTCAAGGAACTCGAGGATTTGCTCGAGGCGCGCCTGTTCGAGCGCAGCCGCCAGGGCGTCGAGCTGACCCCGGCCGGCACCCGTTTCATGCGCTATGCCGGGCCCAGCGTGCAGGCCCTGCGCGATGGCGTGAACAGCCTGCGTGGTGAGGCGCGGGCGCCATCGCAGGTACGCATCGGCGTGCTGTCGACGGTTGAAGGCCTGCTGATGCCCGAAGTCCTGTGCCGCCTGCACCAACGCCATGAAGCGTTGCTGATCAGCGTGGTGACCGGGGCCAGTGCGCAGCTGCTTGGGCAACTGCGCCTGGGCGAGCTGGAACTGGTGGTCGGGCGCATGACCGACAGCCCGCAGATTCAGGGGTTGTCGTTCGAGCACCTGTACAGCGAGTCGATGGCCCTGGTGGTGCGCCCCGGGCATCCGTTGCTGGCCAGCACGCCCGTAGAGCGAGCGCGTGTAGGGCGCTATCCACTGGTACTGCCGCCGCCCGGCACGACCATTCGCCAGCACGCCGACAGCCTGTTCGTGCAGTGCGGCATCCCGCTCCCAGCGCAGCGCCTGGAAACCCTTTCACTGGCGCTGAGCCGTCGCTACCTGCTAGGCAGCGATGCACTGTGGGTGGCGCCACGTGATGCGGTGCTGCTCGATCTGCGTCGTGGCGAGTTGGCCGAGTTGGACTTGGGTGTCCGCGAGCCGGGGGGCTCGGTGGGCATCTGTCGCAACGCCGCGTTACCACAGAGTGTGCCAGGGCAGTGGGTGTGCGATGTGTTGCGCGAGGTAGCGGGGCAATACCGCGAGGGAGATTACCCCTGAGCGGCGGCTCAGAACCTGCAGACATAAATCGCCACAAATTCCGGGCAAAAGCGCGATGAAGGGTCAATACTGGCCAATGGCTGTAAAGCGTGGATGAATTCGCTTTTAAGTACTGAACTTCCTTATCAGAACCCGCTCTTATGCCGGTAGCCATTGGTAATGGCCGCCTGATAAGCTCGCGGCTTTACCCTGATTGCCCACATGGCGCATGAACAAGGAAATAGCATGAAACAGCATCGTCTGGCGGCTGCGGTTGCCCTGGTAGGCCTGGTATTGGCTGGCTGCGACCAACAAGCCAGCAGCCCCGAGCTGAAGACTCCGGCACAGAAAGCCTCCTACGGTATCGGCCTGAACATGGGCAAGAGCCTGGCTCAGGAAGGCATGGAAGACCTTGATTCCAAAGCCGTCGCCCTCGGCATCGAAGACGCCGTCACCAAGAAAGAACAGCGCATCAAGGATGAAGAGCTGGTAGAAGCCTTCACCGCGCTTCAGAAACGCGCCGAGGAGCGCCTGGCCAAGGCCAGCGAAGAAGCTGCCACCGCCGGCAAGAAATTCCTTGAAGAAAACGCCAAGAAGCCAGGCGTGGTCACCACTGCTTCGGGCCTGCAGTACGAAGTGGTCAAGAAGGCCGACGGCCCGCAGCCCAAGCCGACCGACGTGGTCACTGTCCACTACGAAGGCAAGCTGACCGATGGAAAGGTGTTCGACAGCTCGGTAGAGCGCGGCAGCCCGATCGATCTGCCTGTTAGTGGCGTGATCCCAGGCTGGGTTGAAGGCCTGCAACTGATGCACGTTGGCGAGAAGTACAAGCTGTTCATCCCGGCTGAACTGGCTTACGGCGCGCAGAGCCCAAGCCCGCTGATCCCGGCCAACTCGGTGCTGGTGTTCGATCTGGAACTGATCGCCATCAAGGACCCGGCCCAGCTGCAAGGCGACGCGCCAGAGGCTGAAGCCCCAGCTGAAGCACCTGCCAAGTAATACTGGCCGGTACCTGCACAACGCCCCGTCTCTACGGGGCGTTGTCATTTCTGCGCCAGGTACTGGGCCGAACCTCATGACCCTGATAGTGTCCGAGGTAAGGCAGCGCAAATCGTTTGCGCATTTGAAACGGTTGTGTAAAAAACGCCCGATCTGACCGGGGCCCTTGCCTTGTGGGCGCCTGCCGTCAGAAACTCCGCCCTGTTCACAAGGTTATCCACAATAAATGTGGATAACCTTCCCTTGCTGGAGGCTCCATGAGCGCACCCTGGAATTTCGCCCGCTTCCTGCCCCTGGCCGAACGCCTGCTCAGCCGTGGCCGGCTGCCGGCCCTGCTGTTCGCTGTCGCCCGCAAGGGCCCGCGGCTGGGCCAGCTGCGCGAAGACATCAAGCTGCTGCAGTCGTTGTGCCTGGCCTGGTGGCGCGGTGAGTACCGCGCCATCAGCCCCAAGGCCCTGGTGACCATTGTCGCTGGTCTGCTGTACTTCGTCAGCCCCATCGATGCGATCCCCGACTGGTTGCTGGGCGTAGGTTTTCTCGATGACATCGCCGTGCTCGGCTGGGTGCTGAAGACCGTGTCCGACGAACTGGCGCGCTTCAAGGCCTGGCGTGACAGCCAGGCGCCAGAGCACCTGCGCGTGGTCGAACGCCTGCCGGATACGCCGGAAGCCTTGCGTCTGGAACGTAAAACGCACTGAAAGCGAGCAGATCCCCACAGACTCCCGCGCTTGGTAATATAATTGGCATAAGGATTATGCCTACGGATTACATGCCGTAATCCTACGTTAGGGGGTTGTTATGGGTATTCAGGTCATTAGCCGGGACGGTCAGCCCGAGTACGCCGTCGTTCCCTGGGAACAGTACCAAGCGTTGCTCAAGGCGGCCGGGCAGGCGCCAGTTGAGGCGATTGGTGCAACAGACGATCAAAAAGCTGCAGACGTGAGCTTGCCTGCGTTCAGCGAAGTGGCGCAGTTGCGTAAGGCCAAAGGCATCGATGCCGAGCAGCTGGCGCGCAATGTCGGTGTCAGCCCGGCTTATCTGGTTATGATCGAATCGGGCGAGCGGGAGCCGGGCGACGCGATTCGCCGTGCCCTGGCCTGGCACTTGGGTGTGGCGGGCTGGAGCGAGCCGTCATGAGCCAGGTCAGGATCAGCCGACAGCATTGGCAGAGCCTGCTGGATGAGCTTGACCTGGCCCGCCGTCAACGCCACTTGCTGACTTACCGTGCGCTGATCGAGCGCCTGCAATTGCCCACGCCGGCCATGCAGACCCTGACGGCCGCGCTGGAGTATCTGGCGGTGCTCGATGCCCGCGCCGAGCAACCGCTGCGCAGCTCGCTGGTGATCAGCCAGGGTGCCAGCCGCTTGCCGCGTACCGGCTTCTTCGAATGCGTGGAGCGCCTGGGGCGCTTTTCTGGGCCGGTAGACGGCATGGAGGCGGCTTCATGGCATGCTTCGGAGGTGGTGCGGGTGTTTGAGTACGCGTATCCCGAGGTTGCTTGAACGGGGAGGGCGTGTCTCCGATGGTTTTTCGGTGTTCTTTAGATTGAGCTCCGCACGCGCGGTGCTCGATCTAATCAGTCTGTATCCTGCGCACTCAATGTCTTAGCCGCCTCATTAAGAAGGGCCCTGAATTCATCGAGCTCGAAATTCCAGCAGGAATCTGCAGCAGGTGGAAAAATTTCAATTTCACAAGGGTACCCGGGCTCCCGAGACACCTCGGCGACTTGGTGATCACCCGACCAAATTTCCACTACGATGTTTTCCCGATCTGACGGGCTCGAGATCATTGAACTCAATTTATTCATGGTTTTACTGGTTCCAAAAGACCGATGAATTTTCCAGTGTCGGAATAACGTACTCGCCGACCGTCCGGCGCGACTATATCAGTTACGTTCCCAAATCTACCAGTAACTTTATTTGTCGCAGTTGAAGCAGGATTGTTAAGTATTTGATTGATTACGGCTAGTCCGTGAGCGTTGAGGGTTTCCTGATTCCCTTTGATTTGGGGGAATGCGCTACCTTCGCGACTGGCATGTTTTTGTAACGCTCTGCCAGCAAAAGTTAGCCTTCCCTGTTTGTCAGCTGGGTCAAGGTTATTTGCAGCCGTTGAGAGTGCTTCGACCTTTTGTCCGCCTAATGTTTTATGTGCTGAACTAAGTGTTTCATTAGCAGAGTGCGATTTGGTTGGTATGTCCGTGGTGGCGGGGTTGTTGTGGGGAGCGGAGTTGTTGAGTTGTGGATGTTTTTTTAGCTCATCTTCGTGTTTGATTATCCATTGGCCCAGCCGATTGCCTTTAGCACTGATTCGCATTTCTTCGGCAAGAGCTTTGACATCTCCGCGGCCTCTAGTCAGGTAAGCTACGATGCTCGACAACAGCAGACCGATTACTTCAACATGGCCTAGTGCTATGTAGTGCGCCGCTCGAGTCTGGGCCAATGGGTCATCTTGGCTAAGTGGCTG
Organism: Pseudomonas sp. NPDC090752; assembly: GCF_055584805.1. NCBI lineage: Bacteria > Pseudomonadati > Pseudomonadota > Gammaproteobacteria > Pseudomonadales > Pseudomonadaceae > Pseudomonas > Pseudomonas sp. NPDC090752. The sequence goes on from NZ_JBVJLI010000023.1 coordinate 34,023, forward strand.
CAGACCTTCATCGCCACGTGGCCCTTCCCAGGCAATATTGATACCTGTCAGGTAGTGATCAGCAATACGCGGCAAACCCTCGCTGAAAAAATCCGCGATTGATCCTAGTCCGAGCACGCCCAGCACCCAGCTGCACGATGGACGGCATGGAGGCGGCCTCGTGGCATGCCTCGGAGGTGGTGCGGGTGTTTGAGTACGCTTATCCCGAGGTTGCCTGATTAAGCGAGACTCTGTGGGAGCACTGTCTTGCTCACACTTAGAAAACTGCGCGATCCCTGTGGGAGCGGGCTTGTCCCGCGAACACGGGCGAAGCTCGTGCCCACAGGGATCGCGCAGCTTTTTAAGTTTTGTGGAAGACAGTTGCTCCCACCGGGTAGGTGGTGGACTCAATAAAGAAAGGGCCGGGCATTCACATGCCCGGCCCTTCATTTTCACCCTGACGCAATGGCCGATTACTGCTTGGCCACCTTGGTGCTCGCACTCAGGTAGTCAATCAGAATACGCCCAGTCTCGGACAAGTACGCATCGTCTTCCGGCTTGGTATTTTCATCCTCGGTCGGCAGGGCGTCTTCGTCCTCTTTCTTCAACTCTTTCAACGGCTCCTCACCCTTGGCCTTGCGGCGGATGTTTTCCAGCGCCAGTTGCTTGCCTTCGATCTCATCATGACGGGCGCGGCGGTCTTGCTCGTTGAGGCTGACGGTCTTTTCGTCCATCAATTTCTTGGTCAGCGCCAGGCGATCACGGATGTAGGTGAACTCCGCGTCCTTGTCGCTGCGCGCTTCATGCTGCGCCTTGAGCTGGGCCAGGAACGGCTTGAACGGGTCGGCCGCCGGCTTGACCACTGGGCGAATGGTGTCCCATGGCATGGCTTCGGGCAGGGCGCTTTCGCCGATTTCCTTGGTGTCGATGATCGACGGGTAGTCGATGTCCGGCAGTACACCCTGGTGCTGGGTGCTCTGCCCGGAAACCCGGTAGAACTTGGCCAGGGTCAGCTTCAGCTCGCCATGGTTGAGCGGCTGGATGGTCTGCACGGTACCTTTGCCGAAGGTCTGGCCGCCGATGATCAGGGCGCGGTGGTAGTCCTGCATGGCACCGGCGAAGATCTCCGAAGCCGAGGCCGAGAGGCGGTTGACCAGCAGCGCCAGCGGGCCTTTGTAGAAGGCGCCGGGGTTTTCGTCTTCGAGCACGTCGACGCGGCCGTCGCTGTTACGCACCAGCACGGTCGGGCCTTTCTCGATGAACAGGCTGGTCAGCTCGGTGGCTTCCTGCAGGGAGCCGCCGCCGTTGTTGCGCAGGTCGATGACCACGCCGTCGACTTTTTCCTTCTGCAGCTCGGTGAGCAGCTTTTTCACATCACGGGTGGTGCTCTTGTACTCAGGATCGCCGGCACGGTAGGCCTTGAAGTCCAGGTAGAAGGCCGGGATCTCGATGATGCCCAGCTTGTAGTCACGGCCGGCCTGCTTGAGCTTGAGTACTGACTTCTTCGCCGCCTGCTCTTCGAGCTTGACCGCCTCGCGGGTGATCGCGACGATCTTGCTGGTCTGGTCGCTCGGGGCATTGCTGGCCGGGATGATTTCCAGGCGCACTACCGAGCCTTTCGGGCCACGGATCAGCTTGACCACTTCGTCCAGGCGCCAGCCGACCACGTCGACCATTTCCTTGTTGCCCTGGGCCACGCCGATGATCTTGTCGGCCGGGGCCACCTGCTTGGTCTTCGCCGCAGGGCCTGCCGGCACCAGGCGAACGATCTTGACCTGGTCGTTGTCGCTTTGCAGCACCGCGCCGATGCCTTCGAGCGACAGGCTCATGTTGATGTCGAAGTTCTCGGCGTTGTCCGGCGACAGGTAGTTGGTGTGCGGGTCGTAGGACTGGGCGAAGGTATTGATGTAAGCCTGGAAGATATCCTCGGCACGGGTCTGATCCAGGCGCGACAGCTGGTTCTTGTAGCGCTTGGTCAGGGTTTCCTGGATCTGCTTGGGCTCTTTGCCGGCGATCTTCTGGCGCAACACTTCGTCCTTGACGCGTTTGCGCCACAGGTCATCGAGCTCGGCCTGGTTTTTCAGCCACGGTGCGTCCTTGCGGTCGATCAGCAAGGTTTCCTTGGTGGTGAAATCCATCTTGTCGACGCCCTTGTTCAGCTCGGCGAGGGCAAAGTCCAGGCGTTGCTTGACGCGGTCGAGGTAGCGTTTGTAGATGGTGAAGCCAGGGTCGAGGTTGCCGCTTTTGAGGAAGTCGTCGAACTGCGTCTTCCACTTGTCGAACTCGGCGATGTCGGCTGCGGTGAAGTAGCTGCGCGCCGGGTCCAGCAGCTTGATGTAGCTGTCGTAGATGATCACCGAGCGGGCGTCATCGAGCGGCGGCTTGCTGTAATGGTGACGCTTGAGCAGCTCCACCACATTAAGGCTGGCGACGATTTCGTCACGGTCCGGCTGCAGGCTGTCCCACTTGTTGGCGGCCGCCGCATTGCCGCCGAGCGTGAGGCTACCCAGGCCAATCATCAGGGCCAGGGCGGTGCTAGGGAGGAAATGCTTCATGCTGATTCGACGTGGAGGCAATTGATCACGCATAGTAGGCCGTCTTTTCCGTTGCCGGTTCCATGGAGCCGGACAAATACTGCAAAAAGCCCGGGGCGAGGGTTCCCCAGGCTCAGTCATGTGATTCAACTATGGAGGCACTGTGAAGGCATTGCAAGGCGAACACGGACATGTGGAGTGGGTCGAGGCCGAGCGCCCGGCCCTTGACGCCGGCCAGGTACGCATTCGAGTGGCCGCTGCGGGACTCAATCGCGCCGACCTATTGCAGATGAAGGGCCTGTACCCGCCGCCGCCTGGCGCCAGCCCCTATATGGGCCTGGAGTGCGCGGGCATTATCGAAGAAGTGGGCGCCGGCGCCGACTGGCGTGTGGGTGACAGGGTCTGTGCACTGCTGGCCAGTGGGGCGATGGCCGAGGAAGTGGTGGTGGATGCACGCCATGTACTGCCTGTGCCTGAAGGCTTGAGCCTGCATGAAGCGGCGGCGCTGCCCGAGGTCTATGCCACGGCATGGTTGAACATTTTCCAGCTGGGCAAGGTTAAGGCTGGGGAGAAGGTGCTGGTGCACGCAGGCGCCAGTGGTGTCGGCTCGGCGGCGATCCAGCTGTGCAAGGCATTTGCCAACCCGGTCTATGTCAGCGTCGGTTCGCAGGATCGTCTGGCGTACTGCGAGGCGCTGGGCGCTGCGGGTGGTGTGGTGCGCAACGAGAACCTCGAAGCGCTGGAAGGTTTCGGGCCGTTCGACGTGATCCTCGACCCGGTGGGCGCCAGTTACGGGCCGCTCAACCTCAAGCTGCTGGCGCGTGACGGGCGCTGGGTGATCATTGGCCTGATGGGCGGGCGCACGTTTGAGCTGGACCTGGCGCAGGTGCTGGGCAAGCGGCTGGAAATCACCGGTTCAACGCTGCGCAACCGGGATGACGGGTTCAAGGCCGAGTTGTTGCGCGAGTTGCTGCAGCAGGTGTGGCCGCTGTTTGCCGAAGGGCGCTTGTCGCCGCAGTTGGTGGACACCTACCCGGTGGCGTTCGCCCAGGCAGCGTATGCCGCGCTTGAGAGCAATCAGGTGTCGGGCAAGCTGGTGATGGTGATCGACCCGAGCCTGGCGTAAGCAGGCCTGGCCCTTTCGCAGGCAAGCCCGCTCCCACAGGTGCACTACAGGCTTCAAATCCTGAGGGGTGACTGTGGGAGCGGGCTTGCCCGCGAAAGGGCCGGTCCATGCGTCGCTTATTTCAGCTCCAGCTCAGAATGGGCCACCCATTGTTCTCGGCATGTTCCCTCAACACCGCATCCGGGTTCACCACATGCGGATGATCCACCTTCAGCAGCAACGGCAAATCATTCCGGGAGTCGGAATAGAAACTCGCCCCTTCCAGATTCTCCTGTTGCTGATCCAGCCACTCCAGTAACCGGGTGATCTTGCCTTCACGGTAAGTCAGCACCCCGTGGGTCCTGCCGGTATACACCCCGTTCACCGCCTCCAGCTCGATCGCCAGGTATTCATCCACGCCCAGCCGCGCTGCAATCGGCCCGACCAGGTGCGTGCCGCTCGCCGAGATGATCAGGATACGGTCCCCACGCTTGCGATGTTCGGCGATGCAGCGGCAGGCGTCGCCGAAGATGATCGGCTCGATCACATCCTCGACCCAGGGCTCAACCAGATGCTCGACCTCTTCCAGTGTGCGCCCGGCAATCGGCTCCAGGCTGAAGGCCATGTAGTCCTCCATCGCCAGATGGCCTTTGCCATACGCCTCCATCAATTCATGATCGCGGCGTAAGAATTCTTTGCCGTCGACCCAGCCCAGGCGCGCCATCTGTTCGCTCCACAGAGACGCACAGTCGCCGTGGATGAGGGTTTCGTCGAGGTCGAAAATTGCCAGTGCCATGCGTTGAATCTCCTTAGGCCACTTCCCGTAGCGCCGTGGGGTCGATCGACAAGGATACCCGCTGGCCATCCGCGTGCAGGTCGGCCGATGAGCGGTTGAGCACGTCGACCACCAGCTCCACGTCGCGCACCCGCACCCGGTAGCGGATCACGTTGCCAAGCAGGCTGTGGCTGCGCACTTCACCGTCCAGTTCACCCTCGCGGCCCAAGGTGATCGACTCTGGCCGAATCGCCAGGCGGCTGGTCACCGGGCGCTGCAGCAGGCGGCTGGCGCTGTCTGGGTCGAGCAGGTTGTAGTTGCCGATAAAGCCGGCGGCGAACAGGTCCACCGGCGCGGTGTAGAGGGTTTCGGCGTCGCCGCTCTGGACGATGCGCCCCTGGTTCATCAGAAAGATGCGATCGGACATCGTCAGTGCTTCTTCCTGATCATGGGTGACGAATATGGTGGTCAGCCCCAGCTCGCGTTGAATCGCGCGAATCTGCTCGCGCAAGTGCTTGCGGATGCGCGCGTCCAGCGCCGACAGCGGCTCGTCGAGCAACAGCAGGCGTGGGCGGGTGACCAGCGAACGGGCCAGGGCCACGCGCTGGCATTGACCACCCGACAGCTGGTGCGGGTAGCGCCCGGCAAAGCTGCCCAGCTCAACCAGCTCCAGGGCCTCTCGCACGCGTGCCCGACTCTCGTCAGCCTTGACCTTCTGCATGCGCAGGCCGAAGGCGACATTCTGCTCCACGGTCATGTTGGGGAACAGTGCGTAACTCTGGAACACCATGCCGATGCCGCGCTTCTGCGGGCTGACCGGCACGATATCCTGGCCGTCGAGGAGAATCTGCCCGCCATCCACTGGTGTCAGCCCGGCGATGCAACGCAGCAGGGTGGATTTGCCGCAGCCAGACGGGCCGAGCAGGGTGACGAATTCGCCGCGTTCGATCTGGCAGTCGATGTTCTCGAACACTGGCGTGCCGGCATAGCGCTTGTGCAGTTTTTGTACGCTGACGAAGCTCATGTCAGGTCTTGTCCTTGTTCAAACGGTTGGCGACCCAGGTCAGCACCAGCACGAAGGCGAAGTACGAGATCACCAGCGCACTGTTGAAGTGGCCGCTGCTGTTGCGCATGTTGTTCAGGTACACCTGCAGGGTCTCGTAGCGGGTGCCGACCAGCAGGTTGGCGAACACGAACTCGCCAAACAGGAACGAGAACGACAGCAGCAGCGCCACCATCAGGCCCTTGCGCAGGTTCGGCAGCACCACCAGGAACGCCGCCTGCCAGGTGCTGGCGCCAAGCAGTTGGGCGGCGTCCATCAGGTCGCGCAGGTTGATCGCCTGCAGGTTGTTGGTAATCGCCCGGTACATGAACGGCAAGGCGATGGTGAAGTAGCAGCCGATCAGGATCCACGGCGTGCCGACCATGGCCATCGGTCCGCTGCCGTAAAGCTGCAGCAGGCCCACCGACGACACCACCGGCGGCACCGCGAACGGCAGCAAGATGAGGATGTTCATCAGCGCATCGAGCTTAGGGAAGTGGTAGTGCACCACGAACAACAGCGGCAGGATCAGCACCACCGACAGCAGCAGCGCACCCATGCACACCAGCAGCGACTGGCCGAAGGCGACGAGAAAGCGCGGCTCGCTCCACAGCGCCACGTACCACTTCAGGGTCAGGCCGCTGGGCAGCAGGCTGGCGGACCAGCTGGTGGCCAGCGAGTAGAGCAGGGTGCCGGCCAGCGGCAGTAGCAGGATCAGAAACAGCAAGTACACCACCACGCGGTGGTACAGACTGCCGGCGTTGGCTTCAGCGCGCATGGTAGCTCCTCTTCAGCAGCCACTGATGGACCACCGTGACCAGCGTCATCAGCCCCACCAGGACCATCGCCAGGGCGCTGGCCAGGTTGGGATCGAGGCTGATGTCACCCGCCACCAGCCCGGCAATGCGGATCGGCAGCACGTTGAAGTTGCCGGTAGTCAGCGCATATACAGTGGCGTAGGCCCCCAGGGCGTTGGCCAGAAGGATGACGAAAGTGCCGAGCAGTGCCGGGGTCAGCACCGGCAGGCCGATGTGCCGCCAGTATTGCCAGTGGCTGGCGCCGAGCAGCGCGGCCGACTCGCGCCAGTCTTCGCGCAGGGCGTCGAAGGCGGGGTAGAGCAGCAGCACGCCGAGCGGGATCTGGAAGTAGGTGTACACCAGGATCAGGCCGCTTTTCGAATAGATGCTGAAGTCTTCCAGCAGGCCGATCTGCTTGAGCAGCAGGGTCAGCGCGCCGTTGAAGCCGAGCAGGATGATGAAGGCGAAGGCCAGCGGCACCCCGGAGAAGTTGCTGGTCATGTTGGCGAACGCACTGACGAAGTCGCGCAGGCGAGAATCCACCTGGCGCAGCGAGTAGGCTCCGAGGGTGGCGATGACGATGCCGAACAGGCTCGACCAGAAGCTGATCTCCAGGCTGCGTTGCAGCGCCTGCAGGTAGAACTTGGAGGCGAACACCTTGGTGAAGTTTTCCACGCCCCAGCCGGCCTCCGACTGCAGGCTGTTGATCGCCACCCAGGCCAGCGGGGCGATCTGGAAGATGACGAAGAACACGGCGAATGGGAGCAGGCAGAGCATGGCCAGGGCGCGGCTCCTGGCACTCACTTGAGCAGCTCCCGGCAGACGGTCTTGTCGTGGGGCACGCCGAGCAGCTCGCAAATGGTGCCGCACAGTTCGGTCTGCAGCGGCTTGGCGGCGGGGTCGAGGCTGAATGCATTGCCGAACACGAACAGCGGCACCTCGCGCTCCTCGGCCAGCAGGCCATTGTGCGAGCGGTCGTTGTTCATGCCGTGGTCGGCGGTGACCAGCACCTGGTAACCCTCTTCGAGCCAGCGCGGCAAGTAGTCGGCCAGCAGGATGTCGGCACTGCGCGCGGCGTTGCGGTACTGGCTGCTGTCCAGGCCGTGGCGGTGGCCGGTGTCGTCGATGCTCATCGGGTGCACCAGCAGGAAGTTCGGTGCGTGGCGGCGGCGCAGGTACTCGGCGTCGGCCAGCAGGTGTGAATCGGGGTAGCGGTCGTCCCAGTAGAACAGGCCGTGCTGTATTGGCAGCTTGGGCGCGTGGGTATGGCGGTCGCGCTGCGGGTCGAAGGGCGAGCGGTTGTACAGTTCGCTCATCCAGTGATAGGCCGCTGCGGCCGTGCCCAGATTGGCTTCGCGGGCGTAGTGGAACACGCTGCGCTGGTTGGACAGACGGTTGATGTTGTTGTGCACGATACCGCTGTCGATCGGCGCGACGCCGGTGAGGATACACTCGTACAGCGGCCGCGACAGCGATGGTAGCTCGCATTCCACGCGGTAGAGCGCGGCGCGGTCGGCCTCGACGTAGGCGTGCAGGTGGCCCATGGCGTGGTGCGCGACCTGGTGGTTGAGGCCGTCGAGCAGGACCAGGATGACGTTGTGTTGCATAGTGGCTCCAGTCTTGAACCGCGTTGGCCTCTTCGCGGGCAAGCCCGCTCCCACAGGTACCGCACAAGATTCAAGACTTGTGATGAACCTGTGGGAGCGGGCTTGCCCGCGAAAGGGCCGGATCAGGCGCTACAAAAATCTAGCCCCTCATTCCATCTCGATGATCACTTGCTCCTGCCACTTCTGCGGCAGCGCCTTGGAGGTCGCTTCCCAGGCCTCGGCATTCTTGATTGGCTGAGCGGCCCCGTATTGCTCGTTAGGCAGCAACTTGGCCTGTACATCCGCCGGCAGTTTCAGGTGCTCGGCACGGATCGGTCGGGCATGCCCCTTGGCCAGGTTGATCTGCCCGGCATCGCTGAAGATGTACTCGCGCGCCAGCTTCGCCGCGTTCGGATGCTTGGCGTACTTGTTGATGATGGTGGTGTAGCCCGAGGTGACCGAACCGTCCGATGGGATCAGCACTTCGAAGCGCTTGGGGTCGATCTGATCACGGTAGCTCAGGCCGTTGAAGTCCCACACCACGCCGACTTCCACCTCACCCTTCTCGATGGTCTGGATGGTCGGGTTGGCCAGCGACAGGCGCTTCTGCTGGGCCAGTTTGGTAAACAGCTGCAGGCCTGGCTCGATATTGCTCTCGTCGCCTTTGTAGGCAATCGCAGCGGCCAGCACGCCGTTGGCTGCCTGGGCCGCCGTACCGACGTCACCGATGGCGACCTTGTACTTGCCCTTTTCCAGGTCGTGCCAGGTTGTCGGGCGGTCCTCTTCCTTGACCAGGTCCTTGTTGATGATAAACGCGATGGTGCCGGTATAGGCCAGCGCCCAGTGCCCGTCCTGGTCCTTGGCCCATGCCGGCACTTGGTCCCAGGTGCTTGGCTTGTACGGCTGACTGACGCCCTTGGCCACGGCAATCGGGCCGAAGGCGGCACCGACGTCACCGATGTCAGCGCTGGCGTTGTCCTTTTCGGCTTCGAACTTGGCGATTTCCTGGGCCGAGCTCATGTCGGTGTCACTGTGCTTGAGGCCATATTGGCTGGCCAGGTCGTCCCAGGTGCCTTTCCAGTTGGCCCAGGCATCGGGCATGCCCACGCTGTTGAGGGTGCCTTCCTTGCGGGCGGCGTCTTCCAGGGCCTTGAGGTCGGGGCCGGCGGCCATGGCCGAAGTACACAGGGTGATGGCCGAGCCGAGCAGTGACGCCATGAACAACTTTTTCATCCGAAGCTCCTTGGTGGGTGCCTTGCGCGATCGTTGTTGGTCTAGTTCAGCAAACCTTGCGCCAAGGTAGACCGATTGCGTGACAGTTTGATGTAGGGAAAGCCCTGGAAATACAGCGTAGACCAGATCGAAAGGCCCGATTTATCGGGGTTGGCGCGAATCTAGCCGGGGTGCGCAGAAGGTTTGTCACAGGATGTTCATCAGCCCTGCCTAGGCTTGCACTATTCTCCAAGTGCCCTGTAGTGGGGCTGGACTAGTCCAGATAGGTAACCCTTGATGCAGTCGACGCCACCGCGTGCGGTAACAGCTATCTGCCATGCCCTGCAGGAGCAGATCGAGCACGGCTTGCTGGCGCCGGGCGGCAAGCTGCCTGCCGAACGCAAGCTCAGTGAAGTGTTCGATACCACGCGCATCACTCTGCGCGAGGCACTGGCGCAGCTGGAGGCGCAGGGATTGATCTACCGCGAAGAACGGCGCGGCTGGTTCGTCGCGCCCGAGCGGCTGACCTACGACCTGATCGAGCGTAGCCACTTTCATGCCATGGTGCGGGATCAGGGGCGGGTGGCAACCACCGAGTTGCTTTCGGCCAGGCTGCAGCCAGCGTCAGCTGCAGTCTGCGCGCGTTTGCACCTGCCCGCGTTGTCCAGTGTGGTGCGCATCTGCCGGCTACGTCGTATCGACGGGCGGGCGGTGCTGTATGCCGAGCATTACCTCAACCCGAGGTATTTCCCGGCGATTCTTGAACAAGATCTGGCGCAGTCGCTGACCGAGATTTATGGGCGGGTGTACGGCATCGGCTATGGCCAGGTGTGTTTCGAGATACTGCCGACGGCGCTGCCGATGGACGCGGCAGCGGCATTGAAGGTGTCCACGGGCAGCCCCGGGCTGCATATCACCCGGGTCAACAGTGACCAGCATGGGCATCTGATCGACTGTGACCTGGAGTATTGGCGGCATGATGCGATCCGCATCTGCGCCCAGGCGGGCTGAGCCCTAGCTGGCAGGTTTGCCAGCTTCGGCCAGGCCACCGCCGCCCGCCGTCACCACCTGCACCGACAGGCGCGGTGTCGCCAAGTCCAACCCTGCCTCATCCAGCTGCCGCTTCAAGGCCAGGTTGAAGGCCCGCGACACTTCCCACTGCTTGATCGGTGCGGTCTTGAAGCGCGCACGCAAGATGGCCGAGCCCGACTCGAAGCTCTCGACCCCTTGCAGTTCCAGCGGCGACCAGATGTTGCGGCGCATCAGCGGGTCATTGCGCAGCTTCTGCCCCACTTCGCGGATCAGCGTAATGGCCTGGTCGATGTTCATGCTGTGCGGGATGGCCACCCGGAAGATCGCATAGCCGAACTCACGCGAGTAGTTCTTGATGCTCTTGATTTCGCTGAACGGGATGGTGTGCACGATGCCGTCGATGTCGCGCAGGCGCACGGTGCGGATGGTCAGGCCCTCGACCGTGCCCAGGTGACCACCGACATCGACATAGTCGTCGATGGCCAGCGAGTCCTCGATGATGATGAACAAGCCGGTGATCAGGTCGGCGACCAGCGACTGCGCGCCAAAACCGATGGCCAGGCCGATCACGCCGGCACCGGCCAGCAGCGGCGTGACGTTCATGCCCATGTTGGCCAGGGCGACGATCACCGCGATGATGAAGATGAACACGAACAGGACGTTGCGGATCAGCGGCATCATGGTTTGCGCACGGGCGTTGGCCAGGCCCCGGCGCGACCGCACCAGCGCATGGTGCACGGCGGTGTCGGCGAGAATCCACACCAGCCAGGCGACGATCAGCGTGCCGGCCAGGCCCAGCAGGCGCAGGCTGACTTCATGGCCGTCACCTTCGGCGAAGCTGATCATCGACTGGCCCCACACGCGCAGGCCCAGTTCGATGAACACCAGCCAGATGAACAGGTGCACCAGCAGGTAGCCGAAGTTGCGCAGACGCTCGGCGTACACCGCCTGGCGCTTGTTGGCGCGCTTGGGGTGGGCGGCGTGGCGGCGTACCAGGCCGTTGAGCACCATGCACACCACCACCAATACCGTACACATCAGTGACTGGCGCAGGGCGGTGCTGGTGTCGCCAGCGGACACGAAGGTGGCGAACAGCGAGATCGCCACCAGGATCAGCGCCGGAATGAACCAGAAGCTGCCGAGGATCTCGATGGTGTCGCTGAGCGTGCGCCGGGTCAGGCGCCGCGCCAGGGGTTGGTTGCGGATCAGGTGGGCAATTGGCCGCCTGAAGCGCAGGATGAACAGCCCGGTGCACAGCGCGGCGATGACGTTGGCCAGGGTGGCCAGGGCGTGTGCCAGGTGGGTGCCCAGGGCGACCAGCATGCGTGGGTCGCTCATCGCTTCGCCAAAGGCGGCGAAGCTGCCGATCAGCCACAGCGGGCGGAAGGCCTGATGGCGCAGGATATGCAATGCGCGGTGGCGGTGCGGACCATCGAGCAGCGAGAAGGCAATCACGCAGATGGCCGAGAAGCAGGTGCCGACCACCAGCGCGTAGGCCAGCACCATGGCCATCGACTTGCCCAGCGAGGAGGGCAGGGCGAAGCTCAGGTACACCGTGAACACCAATGCCACCAGCCACGGCCCGAGCTTGCGCAGGGCGAAGCGCAGCAGGTCCCAGGTGCGCGGGTGTTGGGGCAGCTCTTCAGTCAGACCAAAACGCACACGCACGCGGTGGCCGATCCAGTTGAAGGCATAGGCCAGCAGGCTCCACACGGCGATGATCGCGGCGAAGCCGAACAGGATCGCTGGCCATTGATGCACCGGTACCACCAGGTCCAGCAGTTCGGCCTGGGCCTGGTCGATTTCCATCGACCAGCGGTGGAATGGGCTGGCATCACCGCTGAACTGCTTCTCGAAGTCATGCAATGCGCCGCCGATCAGGCCCAGCACGCCCTGTTCGACGGTCGGTTGCGATTGTTTGGTGGCGTCGCGCAGTTTCTTCAGGTCAGCGAGCAACTTGGCCCGTTGCTGGTCGTTTTCCAGGTTCTTGATCACCTCGTCCAGCGACTTGCCCAGCGGTTCGGTGGCTTCGGGCTGGGCGGGCGCGCTGGAGCCCAACAGGCTCGGCAGGCCGGCAGCGTGGGCCGGGAAGGTGAACAGAAACAGCAATAGGGCAAGGCAACGCAGGAAGGCTGGCACCGGGGAATCTACCTCAGGTCAAACGATTGGCCGAGTGTAGAGGTTTATGTGGGCAGTTTCTCCAGGATCTTCCAGCAGGTGAGGCCGAAGATGCCCAGGGTGCCGATCCACATCATCAGTACGCCGATGTTGCGCTCGCGCAGGCTGAAGCCGATGGTCAGCAGCATCAGGAACAGGAACACCGGTACGAACAGGGACAGGAAGGGGGACATGGACAGCAATCCTTTTGCGAGGGGCCATGTACTAAGCATAGCGGGTGGCAAGCGAAGCGGGATTGATCCTGGGCAGGTGGGGTGTCAGTGCCGGCCCTTTCGCGGGGCAAGCCCGCTCCCACATGGCCTGGCATATAACCTGTGGGAGCGGGCTCGCCCCGCGAAGAGGCCGGTACTGTCTAGATCAAATCAAGGCAACTCGCGCGACCGATAGAACGCCGTCAACACCTTCACCAGATGCGCCAGGTCATGGCTGCCACACAGCTCACGAATCGAATGCATGGCAAAGGTCGGCAAGCCGATGTCGACCGTGCGCACGCCCAGGTGGCTGGCGGTGATCGGGCCGATGGTCGAGCCGCAGCCCATATCGCTGCGCACCACGAAGCTCTGCACCGGCACTTCTTCGGCCATGCACAGGTGGCGGAAGAATCCGGCGGTTTCACTGTTGGTGGCGTAGCGCTGGTTGTTGTTGACCTTGATCACCGGCCCGGCGTTGAGTTTGGGCCCGTGGTTGCCGTCGTGCTTGTCGGCGTAGTTGGGGTGCACGCCGTGGGCGTTGTCGGCCGACACCATCAGCGAACGCTGAATGGTGCGCACGTAGGCGTCGCCGTCCGGCAGCAGGCGTTGCAAGGTCTGTTCGAGCATCGGGCCGTCGGCGCCGCAGGCCGAGCTGCTGCCGACTTCTTCGTGGTCGTTGCACACCAGCACGCAGGTCTCATCACTGTCGGCGGCCAGGATTGCCTGCAGGCCGGCGTAGCACGACAGCAGGTTGTCCAGGCGCGCGCCGGCGATGAAGTCGCCGTGCAAGCCGATCTGTGCAGCGTCCTGGGTGTCGTAGAAGCTCAGCTCGTAATCGAGCACAACGTCAGCATTGAGCTGGTGCTCGCGGGCCAGCTGCTCGGTGAGCAGGGCGCGGAAGTCGATGCGCTCGTCGCCAGCGACCTGGGCCAGGATGGGCGGCAGCTCGGTCTGCGGGTTGATCATCCAGCCTTCATTGGCGGTGCGGTTGAGGTGGATGGCCAGGTTGGGAATGATGGCAATCGGCAGCTTGAAGTCGATCAGCTGGCTTTCGACCTTGCCGTCGCGGCGGAAAGTGACCCGGCCAGCCAGCGATAGGTCGCGGTCGAACCACGGCGCCAGCAGCGCGCCGCCATACACTTCCACGCCCAGTTGCAGGAAGCCCTGGCGCTGCAGCTCGGGTTGCGGCTTGACCCGCAGGCACGGGCTGTCGGTGTGCGCACCGACCATGCGGATGCCACCCTGCAGCGGCGCTTGCTTACCCAGCTTGATGGCGATGATCGAAGAATCGTTGCGGGTGACGTAGTAGCGACCGCCAGGCACCGTGGCCCAGCTGTCACGCTCGTCCAGGCGCTGGTAACCGGCAGCCTCGAGGCGCTGGGCCAGGCTGGCGGTGGCGTGGAAGGGCGTGGGGGAGGCCTTGAGGAAATCGATCAGGCCGGTATTCAGTGCTTCGCGCATAACTCACTCCAAACAGCAGTGGCGCGAGTTTAGCGTATTAAGTCGACAAATTGTGTCGACCTCTGTGGGAGCGGGCTTGCCCGCGAAGAGGCCGGCACAGCCAGTTTCAAAACGGTGCCGGGCACTCGAACTTCAACCGCTCCCCGGAAACCGGGTGGGTAAAGCTCAGCATCGCCGCATGCAGGCACAACCGCTCATGCGCCGCCAGCGCCTCGGGATTGGCATACAAGCGGTCGCCCAGCAGCGGATGCCCGATCGACAGCATGTGCACACGCAACTGGTGCGAACGCCCGGTGATCGGCGTCAGCTCGACCCGGCAGTAATCGCCGTAGCGTTCGAGGATGCGCCAGAAAGTCAGGGCATGCTTGCCCTGCTCGTGGTCCACCACATGCCGAGGCTTGGTTGGCGGGTCGTAGCGCAGCGGCAGGTCGATGCTGCCGCTGTCCAGCGCCGGTTGGCCCCAGCACAGCGCGGTGTAGGCTTTCTCGGTCTCGCGGTCGTGGAACTGGCGTGACAGCTCGCGGTGGCTGTCGGCATCGCGGGCCAGCAGGATGATGCCGGAGGTTTCCCAGTCCAGGCGGTGCACGATCAGCGCATCGGGGTAGCCGTTTTCCTGCAGGCGGGTGATCAGGCAGTCCTTGTTGTCATCGGCACGGCCTGGCACCGACAGCAGCAGGGTCGGCTTGTTGACCACCAGGATGGCGGCATCTTCATGGAGGATGTGGACGTTCGACAGCGGCATTGCGAGATCTCTGAGAAAGCACTGTGGGAGCGGGCTTGCCCCGCGAAAATGCCTGTACCGGCCTCTTCGCGGGCAAGCCCGCTCCCACAGGGGATTGCGGTGTGCTTGATGTCGCTGAATCAGCGATCAGGCAGGGTGATGTTCAGCTCCAGGATCGAGCAGCTGCCCTGGTTTTCCAGCTCGATGTGCACGTCATCGTTGCCGATGTTCACATACTTGCGGATCACTTCGAGCAGTTCTTTCTGCAGCGCCGGCAGGTAGTCCGGTTCGCTGCGCTGGCCGCGCTCATGCGCCACGATGATCTGTAGACGCTCTTTCGCCACCGACGCGCTGGTCTGTTTCTGTCTGCCACGAAAGAAGTCAAAAAGGTTCATGGTTTACTTGCCTCCAAACAGGCGCGCGAAGAATCCTTGCTTCGGCACTTCAACGAAACGCAGGGGCTTGTCTTTCCCCAGCAGGCGGTCGACGGTGTCGCTGTACGCCTGGCCAGCATCGCTCTGGTCATCGAGGATGACCGGGATACCTTGGTTGGACGCTTTGAGTACGGCCTGGGACTCTGGGATCACACCCTTGAGTTTGATGGCCAGAATGTCGGTGACGTCGTCGATGCTGAGCATCTCGCCGTTGACCACGCGCTCTGGGTTGTAGCGGGTGATCAGCAGGTGTTCCTTGATCGGCTCTTCGTTGTTCTCGGAGCGACGCGATTTGCTCGACAGGATGCCCAGCATGCGGTCCGAGTCACGCACCGAAGACACTTCTGGGTTGGTCACGACGATGGCTTCGTCGGCGAAATACATCGCCAGGTGTGCGCCTTTCTCGATACCGGCTGGCGAGTCACAGATGACGTATTCGAACTGTTCTTTCAGTTCCATCAGGACCTTTTCGACGCCTTCCAGGGTCAGCGCATCTTTGTCGCGGGTCTGGCTGGCGGCCAGTACGTACAGGTTTTCGAGGCGCTTGTCCTTGATCAGGGCCTGCTGCAGGTTGGCTTCTTCGTTGACCACGTTGACGAAGTCATACACCACGCGGCGTTCGCAGCCCATGATCAGGTCGAGGTTACGCAGGCCGACGTCGAAGTCGACGATGACGGTCTTGTGGCCGCGCAGCGCGAGGCCGGTGCCGATGGCGGCGCTGGTGGTGGTCTTGCCCACACCCCCCTTGCCGGAAGTAACGACGAGAATCTTGGCCAAGGTGTTTCACCCCTAAATAAGTCGGGACAGGTGTCCCAGCAAAATGCAAAAAACGGCAACTGGGAAAAAAGTTGCTCTGAAAATGACGGCAAGTATCCGTTAAAGACGGGTGATGTTCAACACGTCACCGGACAGGCTGACTTGCACGCCCGCGCCCCACAGCGGGTCGCGGCGCAGGTCCTCGCAGACCCGGTACTGGCCAGCGATGGAGACCATTTCGGCGGTCATCTGCTGGCAGAAGATACGGGCCTTGGTATTGCCTTTGATGCCGGCCAGGGCGCGGCCGCGCATGGCGCCGTACACATGGATGTTGCCATCGGCGAGAAGTTCCGCACCCGGGCTGACCGAGGCGGTGACTACCAGGTCGCCACCCTGGGCGTAGATCTGCTGGCCGCCGCGTACCGGCGAGGTGATGATGCGGGTTGGACGCTGCTCTTGCACAAGGGCCGGTTCGGGCGCTGGCGCCGGCTCGGGTTTCACCTCCGGCTCAGGCTCCAGTGGCCGCTCACGCGCACCGGACGGCGGCAGCACCGGCAGGTCTATGGCAATCGCCGCAGCGATGTCCTCGATGCGGTTGGCACGTATCGCCAGGGTGCGCAGGCCATGGTGGCGGCAGATACGCATCAGCCCGGGCAGGTCGATCGCTCCTTCGCCGGCCGGCAGCTTGTCCAGCGCCAGCACCAGCGGTGTGTTGCTGAAGAAATTCGGGGCTTGAGCCACTTTCGCCGCCAATTGGCGGTCGAGGGCTTCAAGGTCGTTGCGCCCCAGTTCCAGCACAGTGATGGCAAGCATGCTGCCCTTGAGCTGGAACACGGAGGCTGTGTCGGGTGTGTGGTTTGGGCTCATGGTCTGCATAGACGACTTGCTAGGGAAAAAGTGCCCTGACTTATAGCGATAACACCGGTTGGCCGCAACCGGCACCGATCCGATGTAGAATGCTCGGCCTTTGACATTCCGGAAGCTTCAATGGAACGCCCGCGTTTTCGTCCCTATTTCCTTCACCCCAGGTTCTGGGGCCTGTGGCTTGGCCTGGGCCTGCTGTGGCTGGTGGTGCAGCTGCCCTATCGCGCCTTGCTGTGGCTCGGCGGCGCCCTGGGCGCACTGATGTACCGGCTGGCCGGTGAGCGTCGGCGCATTGCCGCGCGCAACCTGGAACTGTGCTTCCCGGAACTGTCTGTCGACGAACGGCGTCGGTTGTTGAAGGCGAACTTTGCGTCCACCGGCATTGCCTTCTTCGAAATGGCCATGAGCTGGTGGTGGCCGAAGGCCAGGCTGGCACGCCTGGCGCACATCGAGGGCATCGAGCACCTTCAGGCCGCGCAGCAGGCGGGGCAGGGCGCGATCCTCATGGCCGTGCACTTCACCACACTGGAAATCGGTGCGGCGTTGCTGGGCCAGGTCCACACCATCGATGGCATGTACCGCGAGCACGGCAACCCGTTGTTCGACTTCATCCAGCGCAACGGCCGCGAGCGGCACAACCTCGACTCGCTGGCGGTGGAGCGTGAAGACGTACGCGGCATGCTCAAGCTACTGCGCTCGGGCCGGGCGATCTGGTACGCCCCGGACCAGGACTATGGCGCCAAGCAAAGCCTGTTCGTGCCGTTGTTCGGCATCCCGGCCGCGACGGTCACCGCCACCACCAAGTTCGCCCGCCTGGGCAAGGCGCAGGTGATCCCGTTCACCCAGAAGCGCCTGGAGGATGGCAGCGGCTATCGTCTGGTGATCCACCCGCCGCTTGAGGACTTCCCCGGTGAGAGCGAAGAGGCCGATTGCCTGCGTATCAACCAGTGGATCGAAGGCGTGTTGCGCGAATGCCCTGAGCAGTACCTGTGGGCGCACCGGCGCTTCAAGTCGCGGCCCGAGGGTGAGCCGCGGCTATATGACAAGAAAAAGCGCTGAGCCTTGTGGTGTCAGTGCTGGTCCTTTCGCGGGGCAAGCCCGCTCCCACAGGATCTCCACTGTGCCTGAGGATGTTGGAATACCTGTGGGAGCGGGCTTGCCCCGCGAAAGGGCCAGTGCTGACAAAGTGAATCCAAGAAGGAATCGATGAATCCAACCACTGGCCTGATCCTCTCTGGCGGCGGTGCCCGCGCCGCCTATCAGGTCGGTGTTCTGGCCGGCATCGCCGAGCTGCTGCCGCCCGGCGCGGCCAACCCGTTCCCGGTGATCGTCGGCACTTCGGCCGGGGCCATCAACGCTGTAACCCTGGCCAGCGGCGCCACTCGCTTCGGCGAATCCGTGCAGCGCCTCACCGCCTTCTGGCAAAACCTTCGCAGCCACTTGGTGTTGCGCAGCGACTGGCCCGGGGTGATCCGCCAGGCCAGCCGCTTCGTCGGTCACAGCTTGCTCGGCCTGGGCGGCCAGGCGCCAGTTGCGCTGCTCGACAGCAGCCCGCTGCGGGCCTTGCTGCAGTCTCACCTGGACCTTGACGGCATCGCCCACGCGCTGGCCAGCGAGCAACTGCGCGCGGTGGCGGTGACCGCCTTCGGTTACGAATCCGGCCAGGCCGTTACCTTCTACCAAGGGCGCGGCGGCATCGACACCTGGCTGCGCCATCGGCGCATCGGCGTGCCCACCCCTTTGACCGTCGACCACCTGCTGGCCAGTGCGGCGATCCCGCTGCTGTTCGCCCCGGTCCGGTTGGGTGACGAGTACTACGGCGACGGTGCGTTACGCCAGTCGGCGCCGATCAGCCCGGCCCTGCACCTGGGGGCCAGCCGCGTGCTGGTGGTCGGGGTCAGCGGCAACCCGCAGCGGCCGGCGCCGCCACTGCCCACCCAGCGCGTATTCAGTGGCCAGCAGCCGAGCCTGGCGCAGATCGGCGGGCACATGCTCAACAGCACCTTCATCGACAGCCTGGAAGACGACATCGAGCTGCTGCAACGCCTCAACCACCTCAGCCACCTGCTGCCCGCCCACCTGGACGCACGACGCCTGGGCCTGGCGCCGATCGAGGTACTGGTGGTGGCGCCCAGCCAGCCGCTGGACGAGATTGCCGCGCGCCACCGGCGTGAGTTACCGGCGGCTTTGCGTGTGTTCCTGCGCGGCCCGGGGGCGACCCGGACCAGCGGGGCGGGGGTCTTGAGCTATCTGCTGTTCGAAGCCAGCTACTGCAGCGAGCTGATCGAGCTGGGCAGGCGTGATGCCTTGGCCAAGCGCCGGGAGCTGAAGCAGTTTCTGGGCATTTGAGCGACCTTTACTCGGCTATCTGCAGCTTGCGCGCCTGGGTGTACACATACCGCACCTTCTCGTACTCGAACGGCGAGTTGAGCTGGCCATAGCGGAATTTGGTGGTGTAGCGCTTGTCCACCGCGCGCAGCAGGAAGATTTCCGGATGGTCGGTACTGGCCTCGGCCACGTTGAGGTAGTTGATCGCCTGCTCGCCGGCATAGTCCACCACCACCCCGGTAGTGTCGCGCAGGTTCGACGGGCCCAGCACCGGCAGCATGATGTATGGCCCTTCAGGCACACCGTAGAAACCCAGGGTCTGGCCAAAGTCCTCGCTCTGGCGCGGCAGGCCCATCTTGGTCGCCGGGTCCCACAACCCGCCCACGCCGATGATGGTGTTGAACATCAGCCGCGCGGTGATTTCCGCCGAGCGCTTGGCCTTTAGCTGCAGCACGCTGTTGAACAGGTTCGGCACATCGCCCAGGTTGTTGAAGAAGTTGCTCACCCCGGTGCGCATGAAACGTGGCGTGACGTATTGGTAACCATCCACCAGCGGCAGCAGCACCCATTGGTCCAGGCGGTAGTTGAAGTGGTAGATGCGCCGGTTCAGCGACTCCAGCGGGTCGTAGATGTTCAAGGCGGCCAGGGTGGAGCGCTCGAACTCGCGCTGGTCCAGGCCTGGGTTGAATTTCAGTTCGCGCAGCGGGTCGATGAAGCCGTCGGCCTCGGGGGGCAGAGGCTGGGCGGTGACCTGCGGGTCGGCTTCGATGACGCTGGTCCGTGGTGCGGTTTCCGCAGCCAGAGCATTGCCGGCGACGACGAGCAGCGCGGTGGCGAGGAGCAATTGATTAGCCACGGAAGAACTCCAGCATGGCGTCGCTGTTGACGCGGTAATTGAGGTTGCCGCAATGGCCGCCATGGGGGTAAAGGGTCAGCCGATCGCCAAACACCTTGCGCAGGAAGCCGATGTCGCCTGGGCCGAGGATGACGTCGTCGGCGTTGTGCATCACGGCGATTTTCGGGCTGTCGCGCAGGTAGTCCTCCAGCGCGTACAGGCTGACCTGGTTGACCAGTTGCAGGATGCTGTTGCCGTCGGTGCGGGCGCGCCACATCGGGATCACCTGCTCGGTCATGTAGCAGTCGAAGTCACACTGCAGCGCACGTTTGAAGAACGGCGTCAGGCTGCTGCTTTCGGTGATCGGGAACTTCGGCGGAATGATCAGGCCGCGGCGGTTGATCAGGTCGGAGGTGAAGGCGATGTCGGCCGCCGAGAAGCGGAACGAGGTGCCGATCAACATGGCCATCTGCTCGTTGGACAGGTGCTGGCGGGACTGCTGGAAGTCGTACAGCAGGGCGTCGTTGAGGTCGATGTAGCCCTTGTCCTGGAAGTAACGGGTGAGCTTTTCCAGCATCAGTTCATAGAAGGTGGTGCTGCGGTCGATGCCCTTGACCTGGGTCTGCACCAGCTTGTCGAGGTTGTTGATCGAGGTGTACAGGTTGACCGGCGGGTTGAGCAGCAGCACGCGCTTGAAGTTGAAGCTGCGGCGGGTTTCGTCCAGGTGGCTGACGAATGCTGCATCCAATGCACCGAGGCTGTAGCCGGTGAGGTAGAACTCGCTGATCGGCAGGCGTGGGTGTTGGGCACGCACGGCCTGCATCACGCGGTACATGTCTTCGGCGTCTTCCTTGCTGACACCCGGCGTGGCGAACCGCGAGGCGGCACTCATGAAGTCATAGCTGGTGGGCGAGGACAGTTGCACCACATGGAAACCGGCCTGGTAGAACAGCTTTTTCAGGTATTCGTTGATGGTGCTTGAATACGGCGCGCCAGTGCCGGCGATGATGAAGATCAGGGGGGCCTCGTGATCTTGGCGGGCCAACCGGTACTTGAGCTTTTTTACCGCCCAGAAGTTGTCGGGTAGGGTGAACTCACGTTCCGGGCGCAGGTTGAGGCTGTAATCGCTCTGGTCGATTTCGTCGTCGCTGGGCAGCGTCGGGCGCTGGTCGGGCGGCGTGGTGGCGATGGTCGCCTCGAACGGATTGGTCAGGGGGAAGCCGTAGGTCGCGGGGTCGATGTCCCGCGCCGAAGCGGCCGCAGCCATGAGCAGGCCGCCAAGTAGGGCGGCTAGGCGCCAAGATCGATGCATGTAATCCCCCAGAAAGAACGCGAGCAAGGTACTGCGCTACGCAGGCTAGGACCACGAGTGCCTTGGCAAAGTTGCCAGGTGCTGTGGCCTTTGGTGTGCTTGTTATCTGCAACATAGCTGCAGGACTGTGATTTTGCCTTACAACGGGCGTTGGGTGATCATGGACGTTTTCGATTACCGCTATTGGAGAACTGGATGTCTCGTTCGTTGCCGGCCGCTTTGCTGCTGCTGTTTCTCGCGCTTTGGCTGGCTGCCAGTTATGGCGTGCGTTACGGGTTGATGGAGGATGCGCAGTGGGTCGGCCTGTGCACGGCGCCGGGTGAGTACTGGCAATGCCAGGTGCGCGCGCTATTTGGATTGGGCATTCACTTTCAGGTGATGGCTTGGGCCGGGTTTGGGTTTGCGCTGCTGGCGCAGTTCGTTGCGGGCCGTGCCGGCTGGTGGCTGGCGGTGCTGGCCTTGGTGTTCGGGGTGCCGGCATTGGTGCTATATACCGCGAGCATTGCGGTGTTCGCGGTGGTGCTGGCGGGGTTGCGGTTGGTCAGGCAACCGCATCTCCAGCCCATTCGCGGTTAAGCCGCTCCCACTGGAATTGCTGCAGCTCTCATGGGCAGTGGAGATCCAGTGGGAGCGGCTTCAGCCGCGAAAAGGGCGCGGCAAGCGTTAAGCCTTACGCATACGCAAACTCCGCCACAACGCCCCCGTCATCAGGACACTAACCGCCGCCCACCCCCAGGCCTGCTGATTCTCCAACCCCTCACGGTACAACTGCGGCAGCACCCCAGCCCCGACGATAAACGCCAGCAACGCCACCTCGGCCCGCCTGGCCGCCACCGGCCGCAGCAGGTAAATCATCGCCGGTAACGCCAACGCCGGCGTAGGAAAGCTGCGATAACGCGGATCGAACACCATCGCCAGCATGCTCACCGCCGACGCAAAGCCGGCCGCCAGCAACAGCCATCCCGCACGCGTCTCGAACCAGGCAAACAGCCGCTCACGCCAGCCAGCGCGGCGCGCCAGCGCCAGTACGGCATGGGCCAGCACCAGCAGGTTCAGCCCGGCCAGCAGCACTGCCCACAGCCATTCCCCGGCAAACCGCGCGTGGCTGCGCATCAATTCGCCCCACAGCCCCAGGCAACCTGCGCCAAACGCGGCCAGCAGCGGCAACAGCACGGCGCCCGCCAGAGTTGCAGGGTGCCCGGCGAACACCAGCATCACGGCCATCAGCACAGCGCTGGCCAGCAACCACTGCGGCCAGTAGTGCAGGTTGCTCACCGGCCCTTCGAGCACGCCTTTGTCCTGCCGGTCGGCATCGTACAGCCCCCAGTAACCGCCCACCGCGCCTTCGCTGGCACGCTTCCACGGCTGGTCGAAGGCTTCGATCAGGTTGTAGTGCCAGCCGTTGGTCTCGGCCATGGCAACGAATCCGCGGATGAAGCGCGCCTCGTTGGCTCTACTGGGCACCGCGGTCTCGCGCTGGCGGCCTTCGCTGGGCCAGCCAGTCTCGCCGATGAAGATGTCCTTGGGCGCAAAGCGCGTGCCGAACACCTGACGCACGTCGGCGACATGCGCCAAGGCATCGGCGATGCCGCGCGGGTCATCTTCCCAATAGGGCAGCAAGTGGATGGTGAGAAAATCCACCGCTGGCGCCACCTGCGGGTGTTGCAGCCAAAACTCCCAGACATCGGCGTAAGTGACCGGCACCTTGACCTGGCGCTTTACCTTGCTGATCAACCCGGCCAGGCGATCGCCGGTAACCTCCTTGCGCAGCAATGCCTCGTTGCCGACGATCACCGCGCTGACCACGTCCGGGTTGGCATTGGCGGCGGCGATCAGCAGTTCCACTTCGTTGTCGGTATCGACCGGGTTGGCATTGACCCAGGCGCCGAGCATCACCTTCAGCCCATGTTTGCGCGCCAAAGCCGGGATTGCCTCCAGACCGGTCATCGAATAGGTGCGGATGCACTGAAAACGCTCGGCCAGCAGCGCCAGGTCGGCGTCCATGCGCGCCGGGCGCAGGCGAAACGGCTGATCGAACGGCGACTGGTCCTTGTCGAAGGGGGTGTAGGAGGCACACTGCAACTTGTGCGTGGGACTGGCCGCATCCGGCAGCACGATCGGCTTGCCGAGCCCGTACCAGAGCGTGCCGAGGCCGAGCAAGGCAAGCAGGCAGGCGAGCAGGTACAACGGCAGCAACAGGCGAGCAGGGGTGGGCATCGGGCGGTCCATCGTCAGCACAAAGCATTAGATAGTAGCCCGGCGCCAATCATTTGGCATGCAAGGATCGCGCAGAACCCTGTAGGCCTATGACGCTAATGGCACAGTGCTGTCGCAATGGGGTGGGGTATAGGTCGCAGCTGGAGCAGGTCGCTCTGAATTGCAGGAACATGATGCAATCTCCGAGACCTGACGAGGGGATGCATTGATGGCGACTTCTACAAGAATGCGACGTTTCCTGGGTGTGGGCACCGCCCTGGTATTGGCCATGGGCGCTGCGCAGGCAATGGCCAAAGAAGTAAGCATCGGTTATGTGGATGGATGGTCCGACAGTGTGGCGACCACCAACGTTGCCGCCGAAGTGATCAAGCAGAAGCTCGGCTACGACGTGAAGCTGCAGGCCGTGGCCGCAGGGATCATGTGGCAGGGCGTGGCGACCGGCAAGCTCGATGCGATCCTCTCGGCCTGGCTGCCGGTTACCCACGGCGAGTACTGGGCCAAGAACAAGGACAAGGTGGTCGACTATGGCCCCAACTTCAAGGACGCCAAGATTGGCTTGATCGTGCCGGAGTACGTCAAGACCCAGAGCATCGAAGACCTCAAGACCGATAAAGGCTACAAGCAGAAGATCATCGGCATCGATGCAGGCTCCGGGGTCATGATCAAGACCGAGCAGGCGATCAAGGATTACGACCTGACCGGCTACAAGCTGACTGCAAGTTCCGGCGCCGGCATGACCACCGAGCTCGGCAAGGCCTACGCCAAGCAGGAGCCGATCGCCGTTACCGGTTGGGTGCCGCACTGGATGTTCGCCAAGTGGAAACTCAAGTTCCTCGACGACCCGAAAGGCGTGTATGGCGCCGCTGAAACGGTCAACAACATCGGCAGCAAAGAGCTGGACCAGAAAGCCCCGGAAGTGGCCGAGTTCCTCAAGAAGTTCCAGTGGCAGTCCAAGGATGAGATCGGTGAAGTGATGCTGGCGATCCAGAATGGTGCCAAGCCTGAGGCGGCGGCCAAGGACTGGGTGAGCAAACATCCGGACCGGGTCGCGGAGTGGACCGGTAAGTAACTGACGGGCCAGTGTGCCCTTTTCGCGGGGCAAGCCCGCTCCCACAGATTCACCGCAATGTTCGAATCAGCGGTGAACCTGTGGGAGCGGGCTTGCCCCGCGAAAGGCCACATTGGCCATCACTTTGTTACGCAACCGGTAAAACACTATTGCATCTAAGACTAAGGTCGTCTGGTTGGCATCCAACGGCAGCATAAAGTAACGGTGTGGGTTCCATCCCCTCACTGTGCTGCTAGGACAAAAACAATGAACGACAGCATTTACCTCTCGATACAAAACAGCCCCCGCTTCAAGGAGCTGGTCACCAAACGCGAACGGTTCGCCTGGGTACTCTCGGCGATCATGCTCGGCCTCTACAGCGCTTTCATCCTCCTGATCGCCTACGGTCCTCAGTTGCTGGGCGCCAAGCTCAGCCCCGAGTCGTCGATTACCTGGGGCATCCCCCTGGGCGTCGGCCTGATCCTGTCGGCATTCGTCCTGACCGCCATCTACGTACGCCGCGCCAACGGCGAATTCGATGAGCTGAACAAGGCCATCCTCAAGGAGGCGCAACAATGATTCACCACGCCAAAGCCCTGGCCGTACTGGCCTGCGGCGCGTTCGCACCCGCCGTGTGGGCAGCCGATGCCCTGACCGGTGAGGTGCAGAAACAGCCGCTCAACATTGCCGCGATCGCCATGTTCGTGGCCTTTGTCGCCTTCACCCTCGGCATCACCTACTGGGCCTCCAAACGCAACAAATCAGCGGCCGACTACTACGCGGCCGGTGGCAAGATCACCGGTTTCCAGAATGGCCTGGCGATTGCCGGCGACTACATGTCGGCCGCGTCCTTCCTGGGTATTTCCGCGCTGGTGTTCACCTCTGGCTACGACGGCCTGATCTACTCGATCGGCTTTTTGGTCGGCTGGCCGATCATCCTCTTCCTGATCGCCGAACGCCTGCGCAACCTGGGCAAGTACACCTTCGCCGACGTCGCCTCGTACCGCCTCGGGCAGAAGGAAATTCGCACCCTGTCGGCTTCGGGTTCGCTGGTGGTGGTGGCGTTCTACCTGATCGCGCAGATGGTCGGTGCCGGCAAGCTGATCGAGCTCCTGTTCGGCCTGGACTACCACGTCGCGGTGATCCTGGTGGGTATCCTGATGTGCCTGTACGTGCTGTTCGGCGGCATGCTGGCCACCACCTGGGTACAGATCATCAAGGCGGTGCTGCTGCTGTCCGGTGCCAGCTTCATGGCGCTGATGGTGATGAAGCATGTGGGCTTCGACTTCAACACCCTGTTCTCCGAAGCGATCAAGGTGCACAGCAAGGGCGAGGCGATCATGAGCCCGGGCGGCCTGGTCAAGGACCCGATCTCGGCGTTCTCGCTCGGCTTGGCGCTGATGTTCGGTACCGCCGGCCTGCCGCATATCCTGATGCGCTTCTTCACCGTCAGTGACGCCAAGGAAGCACGCAAGAGCGTGCTCTACGCTACTGGTTTCATCGGCTACTTCTACATTCTGACCTTCATCATCGGCTTTGGCGCGATCCTGCTGGTCAGCACCAACCCCGATTTCAAGGACGCCGCCGGCGCCCTGCTGGGCGGCAACAACATGGCGGCGGTGCACCTGGCCGATGCCGTGGGTGGCAGCATCTTCCTCGGCTTCATCTCGGCAGTGGCCTTCGCCACTATCCTGGCGGTGGTCGCCGGCTTGACCCTGGCCGGTGCCTCGGCGGTGTCGCATGACCTGTACGCCAGCGTCTGGCGCAAGGGCAAGGCCAACGACAAGGACGAGATCCGCGTGTCGAAGATCACCACCGTCGCCCTGGGCGTGTTGGCGATCGGCCTGGGGATTCTGTTCGAGAAACAGAACATCGCCTTCATGGTCGGCCTGGCGTTCTCCATTGCAGCCAGCTGCAACTTCCCGGTACTGCTGCTCTCGATGTACTGGAAGAAACTGACCACCCGCGGCGCCATGATCGGCGGCTGGCTGGGCCTGGTGAGTGCAGTAGGCCTGATGATCCTTGGCCCAACCATTTGGGTGCAGATCCTCGGCCACGAAAAGGCCATTTACCCTTACGAGTACCCGGCACTGTTCTCGATGCTGATTGCCTTCGTCGGTATCTGGTTCTTCTCGGTCACCGACAAGTCCAAGGCCGCTGACGATGAACGCGCGCTGTTCTACCCGCAGTTCGTCCGTTCGCAGACCGGCTTGGGGGCCAGTGGCGCTGTTTCCCACTAAGCCTTGAGTGCTGTATCACAACGCCCCGCCAGTCGGGGCGTTGTGCATTGTGCAGTGTCACTTTGCCTTCGCTCGGAAATTTCCGAGGCGCGCTCGGACGCTTCCTGATTATCCCGTCGCACACTTCCCGAATAATTCTCCTCACCCGCCGGGCATGCGCTGGCAGGTTTCCGGTCATTTTCAGAGAGAGATTATTCGTGAAACGTACGTTATTCGCCCTTCCCCTGGCCCTGTTCTGCGTCGCTAGCGCCCACGCAGTAGACCCGATCGAGAAGCAGGTGCAAATCATCGCCCAGGTCCCGACCGATGCCTTCTACGTCGAGCCGGTGGGTGGCAACTGGATGAACGACCCGCAGGAAATGGCCTGGAACTCGTTTCAAGGCAAGCTCGACCCCATCACCAAGCAGCTGCAGGTCAAAAGCACCATCGGCCCGATCAGTGCCTACCTGGTGTCACCCGCGGTGATGGCCAGCGGCACGCACAACATCGGCCTGGACGTGAAGGTCGGTGATACCACGCTGGACACCACCCCGGCGGAGGTCGTCAGTGCTGCGCAAGCCGCGCCAGGTGCAGTCATCGGCTTCAATGTCAGCGCCCAGGCCGCGCCACCGGGAGGCTATGAGCCCGGTAACTATCAAGGCCTGGTCAGCATGATCTTCGAGACCGCAACGCCCTGATTGCTCCGTTCCCATTACTGTAGTCGCCTGCCCGGGCCGCTGTCGCACATGACAGGGGTGGGGCAGGTGTTGCTTGAAGCGATTCCCCATGACCCATCATTCCTCAACGGCTACCCGGCGCCGTGGTTTGCCGCTGCTCGCGCTCCTGGCGCTATGGCCTGCAATCTGCCAAGGGCAAGCCAACTTGCTGGGCCCGGCCCAAGGCTTGCCGCGTGAATTCGAAGCGCATTTCTATGACGTGCCGCTGGCCGTGCGGGTCGACCTGGACGGGCGCTACCTGGGCGATGCGATGGTGGTGCTGAGCCGCGAACAGCGGGTTCAGCTGCTGGAATACACCGACACCGCCGACAGCCACGAGCCTGAGCGTGTGCGAAGGCTTTGGCGTGAGCGCTTGAGCGATGGGCGGGCACTGGGCGACTGCCAGGCAGATTGTCCCGACGGCCTGCGCGCGGTGCATTACAGCCTGGCCAACTCGCAACTGTCATTGCTGACTGACCAGGCCGAAGTGGCAGGGGTCGTACAGCGCTTTCATGCCCTGCCTGAGCACGGCAGTCAGGGGCTGCTGCTGCGTAATCAGCTCAACCTGGTCAACGATGGCCGCACCAGCAGTGGTCGCTATGCGCTGCAAGGGCAGGGCAGTTTCGGCTTGTGGACGGCCCTGGCCGACGGCCAGCTCGACCGTGGCAGCGACAGCCGCGAAGGTACCCGCTACCGGGTAGACCAGTTGTACGCCGAACGGCTGCACGAAGCCCGCTTCTATCGCCTGGGCTACTTCACCCCCAGCGCGCAGAACCTGACGCGCCAGCCTCGGCTGATGGGCGCAAGCCCTGACACTACCCTCGGTTTCATGTTCGGCAGCAGCGACAGCCTGCTGATCGACAATGCGGCGCCCAGCGCCACCCCTATTCATGTCACGCCCAACCGCCCGGGTGTGGCCGAAATCTATCGCAACGGCGTGCTGATCAACAGCCAGCCCGTGCAGCCAGGCTTGCAAACCCTCGACACCAAGGTGCTGCCCGCCGGCATCTATGAAGTGGAAGTGCGCCTGGTCGAGGATGGGCAGGTCAGTGAGCGCAGCCAGGCGTTCGTCTACAAGCCGGGCAACTGGCGCAGCCTCGATGCACCTTGGCGCTACAACGTCTACCTGGGCCGCCAGAGCAGCGAATTGAGCAACTGGCAGGATGACAACGATGGCAGCCTGGCCGCTGGCGTGCTGGCCAATTACCTGCTGCACCCGCGGGCGATTGTCGGCGTTTCGGCCCAGCGTATCGACGACGCCCTGCAGTTCGGCACCTCGCTGGACTGGGATGTGCATGATCGCTTCAAGTTGTATGGCAACCTGTTTCAGGCCAAGGGCCAAGGCAATGGCTACGACCTGCAGTTGATTCACGCCTACGACGGTGGATCGTTGGTGGCCAGCCACCGCCGCACTTTCTTGACCCGCCCTGATTGGCAAGACCGTGACGACGATGTGCGGGCCGAGCATCGCCCGTGGCAGGCGCGGCAAACCCAATCGTCGTTGTCGCTCAATCACCGTCTCGATTCGCGTAATACCGCCAGCGTGCGCCTGTCCCACAGCGTGGGCAGCAATGCGGGCACCGGTATCGACCTGGGCTGGTCCTACTATGGCCGGCTGATGGGGTCGGACGCCAACTGGCGCTTGTCGCTGTTCGACCGCCCGGGCAACAGCAGCACCGGTGACGCGCGCAGCCGTGGCATCAACCTCAGCCTCAGCATGAGCCTGGGCAGTGGCGGGCGCAGGCTGTCGGCGAGTGTCGGCAGTCGCACTTCGCGCGACGGCGGTCGCGACCTCAATACCTCGCTGGGCTATCAACAGGATGTCGATTTCGGCCCCCTGCGCAGTGTCGGTGCGACGCTAAGCGCCGACCGCTACGGCGCCGGGCTGGGCGCCGACACACAGTTCGAAAGCCAAGCGTTGCGGGGTGATGCGTATCTGCAGCAATCCTCTTACAACGGCGATTTCAGCGGTGGCCTGAACCTGGAAAGCCTGCTGGCGATTGGCGGCGGCAAGGCCGCTGTCAGTGGCCAGTACTTGCCCCACCAAGCCGCGCTTATCGTCGATGTGGACACCGACATCGACAACCTCAAGCTGCGCGCTGACGATGCCTTGGGCGTGGCGTTGCACCCCGGTCGCAATGTCATCCCGGTAACCGCCTACAAGGCCGGACATGTGCAGTTCGATTTCGAAGGGCGCGAGGCCACGGCCGCCGTGATTCAGCCGTCGAGCGTGGACTACCACCTCAACCGCGGAGGTATCGAGTATCGCCAGGTGCAGGTGCTGCGCACAGTCACCGTGCTGGGCCGCCTGGTCGATGGCAAGGGCCAGCCGTTGCGCGGCGCCCAGGTAGTCAACCACGCCAGCCGCAGTGTCAGCGAAGCGGACGGTTTCTTTGCCGTGGAAATGAGCGAAACCACCCCAACCCTGGAAATCCGCCAGCGCGGCCAGTCGCTTTGCCTGCTGCGCCTCGATCCCCGTGCCCTGCAGCGCGAAGGTGATGTGCTGCTGGCCGGTGATCAACGCTGCGGGCCTGAAGTGGCAGCGCGTTTCTAGTGGCGGTTTCGGAAATTGCCTACAGCTTTAGCTGTGGCTCACCGATGGCACGTTGCCATACCCTTAACTCTTCTCTTACAGGGAGCCTGGTTGCATGAAAATGCCCTCTCTATCGATCGTCGCGCTGTTGTGCCTGGCGCTGCCCGCATTTGCCGCTCCGGAACTGAACATTGGTGGTCTATACGATTATCTGGACGGTGACAAAAGCACGCTGCTCAAACGGGTACGCAATGGCGGCGACAGCACGGCCTTCGTGAAAATCAGCGTGGCCGAGCTGGTCTACGACGACCAGGGACAGGCGCATGAAATCGACACCGAGGGCTTGCCTTTGGAGCAGCGCGGGCTGGTCGCCAGCCCGGCGCGCCTGATCGTGCCGGCGCAGGGCATGCAGTCGGTGCGTGTGTTGTACCGAGGCTCGCGGGATAAGGAACGGTACTTTCGCCTGCGCTTCGTACCAGTATTGCCCGAAATGGGCGATGGCTTCGCCGTGAGTGAAGGGGAGGCGGAACAGTATCGCGACAGCCTCAAGGCCGGGGTCAATTTACTGGCCGGGTATGGCTCGCTGCTGTTCGTGAGGCCGGCGCAACTGCACTACCAAACCGCCATGCAGCGCGTGCGCGGCCAATTGACCGTGAGCAACGAAGGCAATGCCACCGTGGTGCTCGACCAGTTTCGCCAGTGCCGTGCGCCCGGTGATCGCTGCGAGCCCGCCACCAAGCACCACCTGTTGCCCGGTCGAAGCAAGCAGTTCGCCGGCGTTGCAGGCCAGGTGCATCAGTTCGAATTGGTTGAAGGCAACCGGCAGACTGCCAAGGTGATGGCCCAATGAATGCCTGGAGCAGTATTCAGGCATGGTCCAGGTGTGCCGGTTTGTTCGCCACCTTGCTGGTTTCGCCAATGGCCGCGGCGCTGGATGTCAGCATCACTGCGCAATACCTGGGTGGAGGTACAGGGCGTTTCGAAAACACGACACCGCCCGGTGGGCTTTGCCGCCAATGGGTCAATCGCTGCAGATCGGAGACCACAGTGGAATTGCCGATCACCTACGACAAGAAAACCACCAAGGGGGCTGCCGATCCTCGCGATCTGTTCTACCTCGCAATGCCAGCAAGGCGCAACGTAGATATCTATCACGAGGTGACTGGCGAAGCGCGGCGTCTGTCACTCGACTGGAGTGCCGTCAGCCAAGTGGTACGGGCAGCAGGTATTGTCGAGAACAATCCGCTGTACAACATGAACGCCTACGGTGACTGCCAGCTGGGAGGGGAGTTCGTCAGTTATAACCCGTCCAGCGTGACCTACCTGATGAACGTCGTTCAACCGGCGGCGTCTTCGACCTGCTGGGCAGACGGGCGGCGGTCACCGAATGGTCGAGTCGCCATCGCCTCTGTCACTGAAACCAGCGCAGCGGTCGCGTTAAACATTGAGCCGCCTTTTCGCATGCCCAGCGGCCTGTGGCGCGGCAGCGTGACCTACAGTATCGGCCCGGGTGGTGATTTCGACTTCGGCAATGATGTCACCGCGTTGAGCGGTGACAACTTGACGGTGAATTTTGAACTCGATGTGCAGCACGCCTTTCTGTTCGAGTTCCCACCGGGCTCGGACCGCGCCGTGCTGGAGCCGCCCGGCGGCTGGCAGGCGTGGCTGGCCGGTGGCAAGGCGCCGCAGCAGCTGCAGCGCGACCTGCCCTTCAGGGTGTGGTCGACCGGCCCGTTCAAGGTCTACAAGCTCTGCGAACACTATGTCGACAGCCGCTGCGCCATCCGCAATGCCGCAGGCGACCAGGCGCCGGTGGAGGTGGCCCTGAGTCTGCCACCCGGCATTCAACAGGGCAGCGCACCGGTGCAGCGCCTGCCGCTGCCCAGCGGTCGACAAGCCGCGCTGCAATTCGCCGCGGCCACGGCCACTCTCAACCGCGCCGGCCAGCTGCATTTCCAGGTGGGCCGCGACGACGTGCAGAGCATGCTCAAGTTCCCCGGTACCACCTACACCGGTGAAGTCACCGTAGTGTTCGATGCCGAGCTGTAGGCATCGTTTTTGACCCAGCGAGGTGCATTCATGCCCAAGGCACTGGTGGTCGATGACCATCCTTTCATTCGCGCCACTGTCTGCATGCTGCTGCGCCAGCAACAGGTGCAGGTGGTCGGCCAGGCCGACAATGGCATCGACGCCGTGCGTCTGGTGCGTGAAATGCAGCCGGACCTGGTGATACTCGATATCGCCATGCCAGGCCTCGATGGGCTGGAAGTGATCGCCCGTATCAAAGCCTGCTGCCTGCCCAGCAAGGTCGTGGTACTGACTTCCCAGTTGGCTGCAGCCTATTCGCTACGCTGCCTGCAGGCGGGTGCCGCCGGTTACGTGGCCAAGACCGATGATCTCGACGAGCTGGGCAAGGCCGTACGCGCGGTGCTGTCGGGCTTCACGTATTTCCCTGAAGTCGCACTCAGCTCGGTGCACAAGCAGGACCTGCGGGCCACCGAGGCGCAGTGCATCGCCAGCCTGACCGACCGTGAACTGATGGTACTGCAGTACCTGGCCCGGGGACTTGGCAACAAGGCCATTGGCGAGGCCATGCTGCTGAGCAACAAGACCATCAGCACCTACAAGACGCGCCTGCTGGAGAAACTCAGGCTCAACTCGCTGATTGACCTGGCGGACTTCGCCCGCCGCAATCAGCTGATCTGAATCGCGTCCTGCGTGCCTGTGCGTGCCTTGTTCCTGGCCTTGCTCTGTATCGTGCTGGCACTGCCGGTGTTGGCCCGGCCACAGTTGCACGCGCGGGCGAGCCTGGACGGGCCCCGGCATGAGCCCGATGATGCTGGCATCCGCTGGTTATGGCAGCGCCGCTCACTGCGCCTGGGCGTGTTGGCACAGGACAACCCGCCCTTTGACATCCTTGGCACCGGGAGCGCCTACGAAGGGATCACGGCCGATTACGCCGGGTTGCTGGCCGAACAGTTGAACCTTGAGGTCCAGGTGCAGGTTTACCCGACCTTTGCCGAAGCGCATGCGGCATTGCGCGCGGGGGAGGTCGACCTGCTCGGCTCGGTCACCCACCGGCAGGCTCTGGAAGCAGGGTTGCGGCTGTCACGGCCCTATGCCGAGGACCACCCGTTGCTGCTGGCACGGGAGGCGCGTAGCCGCGAGCGGATCGATGACGCGCAAGGCTTCGACCTGGTGATGGTCGAAGGTTATCGCACCGTGCAGCAGGTCCGCGAGCGCTACCCGCATGCCCGCGTGCAGGCGCACCTTTCTTCCTTCGATGCCCTGGCCACACTTGCGCTTGGCCAGGCCGATCTGTACTTGGGCAATGGCCTGGGGGCGCGCTATGCGTTGGGGCGTGGCCAGTTCACCGGTGTCGAGGAAGTCGGCCACGCCGGGCTGCCCTGGCAAGGCATAGGTTTTGCCATGCTCAATGGTGATACGCCGTTGCCTGGGCTGGTCGATGCCGCCCTAGACAACCTCTCCGAACGCCAGCGTCAGCGCATCCGCGAGCGTTGGAGTCCACTGGGTGCAGTCCTGCAACGGCCAACAACCCTGCAACTGAGCGAGGACGAGCAGCGCTGGCTGCTCGACAATCCAAGCGTGCAGGTGGCGGTGGACGAACAGCTACTACCCTTGAGCTACCGAGACGATAAAGGCCAATTACGGGGGCTGAGCCTGGATGTGCTGCAGTTGATCAGCCGGCGTACCGGGTTGCGTTTCGAGGTGCAGGCAGGCGGTACGCTGCAGGGCATGCTTGAGCAACTGCGGCTGGGCAAGGTGCAGTTGATCGCCGGCGTGCCACGCAGCCCGAGCCTGGATAGCCAGCTGGCGTTCAGCCGCGCCTACCTCAGTGCTTCGCGGGTATTGGTCACGCGCGATACGCCGCAGGCGCCGAGCGGCCTTGAACAGATGGTCGGGCAACCGCTGGCGCTGGTCTGGGGCAGCGCCATGAATGAGGTCTTGAGCCAGCACTATCCGCAGATTTTACCCTTGGCACTGGCCAGCCCCGTCGAGGCCTTGCACGCGGTAGCCCGTGGCAAGGCGGCCGCTGCCGTGTTGACCCTCGATGATGCCCGCCCGCTGATCGCCCGCTGGTACCCAGGGCGGCTCAAAGTCAGCGCCAGCCTGCCGCTGCCCCCGGCGCACTTCGCCTTGGCCAGTGCGCGTGGGGCGATCGAACTGCAGGGCATTGTCGACAAGGCCCTGCTCAGCTTGTCGCCGCGCGAGACCGACCGTCTGGTGCACCGTTGGCGCAATCCGATGATCGTCGCCGATGGGGCGTGGCAGCGTTACCGTGGCCGTATCCTGTGGGGCTTCAGCACCGCCTTGCTGCTGCTGGTCCTGGCCTTGTTGTGGATCCGTTATCTGCGGCGCCTGCAGGTGCAGTTGCGGCGAGCCAAGCATGAAGCGGACGCGGCGAACCAGGCCAAGACGCAGTTTCTGACCACCATGAGCCATGAGATCCGCACACCCCTGCACGCCGTGCAGGGCATGCTCGAACTGGCACGGCGCAAGGCCGAGCAGGGTGTCTTCGATCACTTGGCGTTGGAAGTGGCCGACGACGCGGCGCGCGGCTTGCTGGAACTGATAGGGGACATTCTCGATATCACCCGCATCGAGTCGGGCCATCTGAACATGACCCCGCAACGGGTGTGCCTGCGCGAGCAGGTCGTGCGGGTACTGCAACTGTTCGAGCAACAGGCGCGTAGCAAAGGGCTGGCATTGCGCCTGAATACGCACGGCGAGGTAGACTCGCAGGTCATGCTCGACCCGCTGCGCTTCAAGCAGGTGTTGGCCAACCTGCTGAGCAATGCCATCAAGTTCACCGAGCAGGGCGCCGTGCAGGTGGGCCTGTCGGCGACCACGGTGGGCGGCTACCTGGCAGTTGAGCTCAAGGTATGTGATACCGGTGTCGGCATCGCTGCTGGCGAACTGGCGCAGCTGGGCCAGCCGTTTCGCCAAGCCAGCAACCAGCACCAATCGCCACGCTGCAGCACTGGTCTAGGCTTGGGCATCAGCCGCAGCCTGTGCGAGATGATGGGCGGTAGCCTGCGTTTGCAAAGCGTACAGGGGCAGGGCACTGAAGTGGACGTGCGCCTTAACCTGCCGCAGTTGAGCACCGCGCAGGAAGTGTCGGCGGCAGATGCAGTCGATCCAAGTCGCACGGCGATGCCATTGCGCCTGCTGGTGGTCGACGACTACCCTGCCAACCGCCTGTTGTTGGCCCAGCAACTGGAATTTCTCGGGCATCAGGCACGTGTTGCCGAAGACGGCGCTCAAGCCCTGCGTCTGTGGCTCGGCGAACATTTCGATGGGGTGATCAGTGACTGCAACATGCCTCTGCTCAATGGTTACGCATTAGCGCGTGCAATTCGCGAACATGAGCGGCGCCGCGGCAGGCCGCGCTGCCGGCTCATCGGCTTGACTGCAACTGCTATGAAGGAGGAGCGCCAGCGCTGTCGGGCAGCGGGCATGGACGATTGCCTGTTCAAACCCTTGGGGCTGGATACCTTGATCGGCGCCTTGGGGCGTGTGCAGCCGGCATTGCTCGATATCGAGCATATGCGGCGCTTGGTGGCCGATGACCAGGCCGCGTTGCACTCATTGCTGGCCGACCTTCGCTCCAGCAACCTGCACGACCTGCAGCAGCTTGAGCAAGTGCTGGCAGACCCTGTGGCCCTGGCCATGTTGGCCCACCGAA
Source organism: Pseudomonas sp. NPDC090752 (assembly GCF_055584805.1). Lineage (NCBI taxonomy): Bacteria > Pseudomonadati > Pseudomonadota > Gammaproteobacteria > Pseudomonadales > Pseudomonadaceae > Pseudomonas > Pseudomonas sp. NPDC090752. The sequence continues at coordinate 69,605 of NZ_JBVJLI010000023.1, forward strand.
TAAAGGGCGGGGCTCGAATTGCCCGGGCAAGTGGGGTTGTCGACCTGTGCGAGCGATTGGAACGCCGGTGTATGCGTAAACCGCTCGCACAGGGGGACATACAGCAGGATCTGGGGGCATTGCGCGATGCCATGCTGCAGCTGGAACGGCAGCTGGCCGCGCACGCCCCTGGGTCAGATCATCCCGAGTAGCAACAGCACCAGCAGTATCACCAGCACCACGCCGACGATGCCGGACGGGCCGTAGCCCCAGCTGCGCGAGTGCGGGAAGACCGGTAAGCCACCAATCAACAGCAGGATCAGGATGATGATGAGGATCGTGGTCATGACGGAGTCCTTGCGTGGTTAGGGGTCAAGGGCCTCGGACTGCTGGCCTCTTGCTAAATCCGACCGGTGCCGCTTGCGAAAGATTCCATTCACTCGCCACTGACCGCACGGTCATGCCCACCCATTCACTACCCTGATGGATCCTGCCATCCACCAACGCCTTGATTAGACTGGCCTGACAACCCATCAGCAGAAGGCCTGCCAGCATGCACAACCGCATCATGATCACCGGCGCCGGGTCCGGCCTCGGCCGTGAGATCGCCCTGCGTTGGGCGCGCGAAGGCTGGCGCCTGGCGTTGGCAGACGTCAACGAGGCCGGCCTGCGCGAAACCCTCGAACAGGTGCGCAGTGCGGGGGGCGAGGGCTTCACCCAGCGCTGCGACGTGCGCGACTACAGCCAGCTGACTGCCCTGGCCCAGGCCTGTGAAGAGCGGTTCGGCGGCATCGACGTCCTCGTCAACAACGCCGGGGTTGCCTCGGGCGGGTTCTTCGCCGAGCTGTCGCTGGAGGACTGGGACTGGCAGATCGCGGTCAACCTGATGGGTGTGGTCAAGGGCTGCAAGGCGTTCTTGCCGCTGCTCGAACGCAGCAAGGGGCGGATCGTCAACGTGGCGTCGATGGCGGCGCTGATGCAGGGGCCTGGGATGAGCAACTATAACGTTGCCAAGGCTGGGGTGCTGGCACTGTCGGAGAGTTTGCTGGTGGAGCTGCGCCAGCTGGAAGTGGCGGTGCATGTGGTGTGCCCATCGTTCTTCCAGACCAACCTGCTGGATTCCTTCCGCGGCCCCAACCCGGCGATGAAGGTTCAGGTTGGCAAGTTGCTGGAGGGCTCGCCGATCAGCGCGGCTGACATTGCCGACTACATCCACCAGCAAGTCGCGGCCGGTGAGTTCCTGATCCTGCCGCACGAGGCTGGGCGCCAGGCCTGGCAGCTCAAGCGCCAGGCTCCGGAGCGGCTGTACGACGAGATGGCGGACATGGCGGTAAAGATGCGTGGCAAGGCGCAAGCGCGCTGATTGCAGGACCTATCTGTAGGATGATTTACCTGTAGATGTAGGCTTAATCTGAATTGCTGGGGAAGTGTTGAGTAGCCAAATATCCCCATGCACGCTGCGGTTTTCCCTGTTGCAGGAGCGCCGCAGCATGTTGGTCATTGGACGTGAAGTCGGTGAAATCATCACCATCGGTGACGATATTCAGATCAAGGTAGTGGAATCTCGCAATGGCCTGGTGCGCTTTGGCGTCAGTGCCCCGCGTGACGTGCCGGTGCACCGGGCGGAGGTGTACAAGCGGATCAAGGCGGGGGAGCGCAAGGGCAATCTGGTCTGAGGCTGTCAGTACTCGCCCTTTCGCGGGGCAAGCCCGCTCCCACAGGTAAATCACCAGTCTTGAGGATGGTGGTGTACCTGTGGGAGCGGGCTTGCCCCGGGTACAAACCGAAGACATCGTTTACATTTCAAACCGGGGACATTGTTTACAGGCTAATACGCATGATCAG
>NZ_JBVJLI010000024.1:0-66267 GCF_055584805.1 Pseudomonas sp. NPDC090752
CGCGCTCACGGCCCATCCATGGGCCGAAGCGCTTGACGGGCTCCTGCCCGTCACCTCCCTCCGCAAGACCTCCGTTCGGCCTCCTGAAGTCGCAATTTGCGTCGTCTGAACTATCGCGCGCTTAAAAGCAAAAAGCCGAGCAAGAGCAAGAGCAGGAGCAAGAGCAAGAGCAAGAGCAGCTACGTTCAGGGGCGGCGGCCTATTTCCGCTACCTGCGCAGTCCATGGCCTGACCTGCTCACTCAGCGACAACCCCAACCCCGGCCGGGTCGGTACCAGCATCCGCCCATCACGGGTTTCCAGCCGTTCATTGAACAGCGGTTCCAACCACTCGAAATGCTCGACCCAAGGCTCGGTCGGATAGGTCGCGGCGAGGTGCACATGCAACTCCATGGCAAAGTGCGGAGCAATCATCACGCCCGCCTGCTCGGCCAGCGCTGCCACTTTCAGGTACGGCGTGATACCACCCACCCGCGGCGCATCCGGCATCAGGTAGTCGGCACCGCGCAATCTGATGAACTCTGCATGCTCAGCCACGCTGGTCAGCATCTCGCCCGTGGCGATCGGCGTATCGAACTGTTGTGCCAGCGCCGCATGGCCCTCCGCGTCATAGCAGTCCAGCGGCTCCTCGATCCACACCAGGTTGAATTCCTCGAAACGTCGGCACATTCGCTGGGCAGTCGGGCGGTCCCATTGCTGGTTGGCATCGACCATCAGCGGGAAGCTGTCACCCAAGTGTTTGCGCACCGTGCTGACCCGATGCAAATCGACCGCGCAATCGGGCTGGCCGACCTTGAGCTTGATGCCGCCAATCCCCTTCTCGCGGGACAGGTCCGTGTTCTTCAGCAACTGCTCCAGCGGCGTGTGCAGGAAACCGCCCGAGGTGTTGTAGCACCGCACCGAATCACGCTGCGCACCGAGTAACCGCGCCAGCGACAGGTTGGCGCGCTTGGCCTTGAGATCCCAGAGGGCCACGTCGAACGCACCAATGGCCTGGGTCGACAAGCCACTGCGGCCGACCGAGGCACCTGCCCAGCACAGTTTGGTCCAGAGCTTGGCGATATCGCTGGGGTTCTCACCGATCAAGGCCGGGGCGATCTCCTTGGCATGGGCGAACTGGCCCGGGCCACCCGCGCGTTTGGAGTAACTGAATCCCAGGCCTTTGTGGCCATCCTCGGTCTCGATCTCGGCAAACAGAATGGCGATCTCGGTCATCGGCTTTTGCCGACCGGTGAGTACCTTGGCGTCGCTGATCGGGTTGGCCAGCGGCAGGAACACCGAGGACACCTTCACATAAGCAATGCGGTCATTGTCGGCGGATGGGCGTTGTTGTTCTTGTACGAGCATGGAACTCTCCTGATGGACGAATTGGCAATTCGGCGCTACGAGCGGGTGGCAGCTGCCGGGGTGGATTCGGTAAGCGCGAGCGGGTCCTGCAAGCCGTCGACCTCGAGGCGCTTGAGCGGCCCGACGATGACCAGGTAGGCAAAGGCGCCGAGCAGGCCCATGGCAGCGACGTAGACCAGTGCGGCGTCGAACGAGCCCTGGGTGACCAGCAGGCCAATGGCAATCGGGGTGACGATGCTGGCGATGTTGCCGCAGAAGTTGAACATCGCACCGCTGATGCCCATGGCGCGCTTGGGCGATACATCACCGACGATGCACCAGCCCAGGTTGCCGACACCCTTGGCGAAGAAAGCGATCGACATCACCAGGATCACCAGCGCGATCGACTGGGTGTAGTTGGCCACCACGATGCTGCTCGACAGCAGCAGGCCACAGATGATCGGGGTCTTGCGTGCGGCGGTGAGGCTGAAGCCCTTCTTCAGCATCCAGTCTGACCAGACGCCGCCGATCATCCCTCCCAGGCACCCGGCAATCGGCGGAATCGCCGCCACCAGGCCGACCTTGAGCAAGGTCATGCCCTTGGCCTCGATCAGGTAGGTGGGGAACCAGGTGAGGAAAAACCAGGTGATCGAGGTGAGGCAGAACTGCCCCAGGTAGATGCCGACCATCATGCGATTGCCGGCAATGCCGCGCAGACGCGCCCAGCTGAACGGGGTCTTGATGTCGCCCATATCGGGCAGGCCACCACCGGCCTCGATATAAGCCAGTTCGGCCTGATTGACGCGCTTGTCACGGCGCGGCTCATGCACGCACTTGAACCACAGCAAGCCAATCAAGACGCCGGCCCCGCCGGTCCAGAAGAACACATGCTGCCAGCCGAAGCTGTTCAACAGTAGCACCATCAGCGGGGTGAATGCGGCCAGGGCGAAATACTGGGCCGATTGGAAGATTGCCGTGGCCAGGCCGCGCTCGTGCCGCGGAAACCACATCACCGTCAGGCGGTTGTTGGCCGGGAACGCCGGTGACTCGGCGACGCCCATCATGAAGCGCAATACGAACAGCGCCAGAAACGCCGAGCTGAACAAGTCGACGAAACCCTGCAAAAAGGTAAAGGTCGACCAGATGATCAGGCTCATGCCCAGCACCAGGCGCGAACCGAAGCGGTCGAGGATCACCCCGCCCGGCAGCTGCATCGCGGTATAGGCCCAACCGAAGGCGGAGAAGGCAATGCCCATGGTCACTGCGTCGAAACCGAGATCGGCGCGCATGGCGGGTGCGGCGATCGACAGCGTGGCGCGGTCGACGTAGTTGAACACGGTGACGATGAAGATCATCGCCAGGATCAGGTAGCGGACGTTGGTCCGCCCTACCTCGTTCGTTGAAGTGATCACTGTTGTTTTCCTTGTTGTGATGTTCGGCATCGAATCTGACCGAGGCAATGATTGCGCAATCATCACAAGGTCAAAAAAACAGCCATCAGCAATAAGGCAGCAGTTGGCTGTGCACTTGATCTTACAATGATTGCGCAATCATTCAAGCGTCAGTTTGTCGGCCAGGTAAAAAATCTCAGGTGCTCTGACGATCGATCAGTGTGAAGCCGGTGTCGACCCGCACCGGGTCCGCGCTGCCCGCGGGATAGCGAAAGCGTTGGAGCAGTGCTTGGGCGATTTCCTCGCCAATGCGCGTCCCGTCGACGCGCACGGTAGACAAAGGAGGATGCACCTGCGCTGCGCTGCTCAGGTCACCGAAGCCCATGACGGCCAGGTCCTCGGGAACACGTAGGCCGCGACTGGCCGCTTCGGCCAGCACACCCTGGGCGATGGTATCGGAGCTGCACACTACCACTTCAGGCAGGTGGCCCTGGTCGAGCAATTGGCGCAGGCCAGCGCGTCCGACTTCGAGCGTCGCCGGCGGGGTCAGAATTTGCGTGGGGATGCCGTCGCAGCCATGCCTGGCCAGTTCCGCCACCAGGCTGTTGCAGCGGCGCAGCCCGCGAGGGTCGCCAATGCTGACCACGGCATAGCGCTGGTAGCCCTTGCCCAGCAGATGCCGGGCGATGGCCTCGCCGACCGCTTCATGGGAAAAACCCACCAGCATGTCCAGCGGATCCTCGCTGAGATCCCACGACTCCACCACCGGGATACCCGATTGCGCCAGGCGCTGGCGACTGGCTTCAGTGTGCAGGGTGCCAGTCAGGACGATGCCGTCAGGGCGCCTGCCGAGCAGGGCCTCGATGAGCTTTTCTTCCTGTTCGGCGGAGTAGCCAGTCAGGCCCAGCAGGGTCTGGTAGCCCGCGGCAGTCAGGCGATCCATCAGCGCCTGCACGGTGTCGGCGAAGATCGAGTTGGCGATGGTGGGCAACAGGATCGCCACCAGCCGGCTTTTGTTGCTGGCCAGGCTGCCGGCGAGCATGTTGGACACGTAGCCGACCTCGCGCACGGCGGCCAGCACCTTCTCCCGCGCGGCCTTGCTGACCACCTCGGGCCGGTGCAAGGCACGCGATACGGTGATCGGCGAGACACCCGCGACCTTGGCCACATCAATCAGGGTCGGGCTGGACTTGTGGTTGGCATCCTGCGACGAGGAAGTACCGGGCTTTTTCGGCATGCTGTTTCCAGGTAGTGGGCGTTGGGGCAGCGGTAGAATTTAGCAAAGATCCGCTATCCTCAGCACTCCTGCATCCTGGACGCCCTCATGGAACTGCACATCCGCCTGGAAGGCCGCAAAGGCTTGGCCGACCAGCTCTACCAACAGCTGCGTGCCGGCATCGACAGCGGCCATCTGGCCGCCGGCACTCAATTGCCCCCTACCCGCTTGCTCGCCGAACAACTGGGCGTATCGCGCAAGACCGTAGCCGAAGCCTATTCGCGCCTGACCTACGACAACCTGCTCAGCGGCGTAGTCGGCCGTGGCACCTTCATTACCCCTCGCCAGCCGGTGCGCAATGACGAGGCGCAAACCGTGCCGCTGGCCGCCGCCGCGTCGCTGGACCGCTGGCAGCAACGCGCCACGGTACTGGCCAGGCGCACGCAGGAAGCCCCGTCACGCTATGACTTCGTCGGCGGTGCCTCGATCAAGTCGCAATTCCCGTTCGACCATTGGCGCAGTTGCCTGAACTACGCCCTGCGCCGCAGCCAGCGACACCCCGAACGGCAGTTCCCGGCCCAGGGCCTGCCCGAGCTGCGTGAAGCCATCGCTCACCACATCGCCTTCGCCCGGGGCGTGCATTGCAGCGCTGCGGATATCCTGGTGTGCAATGGTGCCCAGCAGGCCTTGGACCTGATCGCCCGGGTGTTGATCGAGCCCGGCTGCCCGGTGGCCATGGAAGACCCTGGATACCCACCCGCCCGCCAGCTGTTTCTGGCACTGGGCGCACGCCTGCAGTCGGTACCGGTGGATGAGCAAGGCCTGTGCGTCGAGCAGATCGCCGACGGCACCCGGCTGATCTATGTGACACCCTCGCACCAGTTCCCGCTCGGCATGCCGATGAGCGAAGCGCGCCGCCAGGCGCTGCTGGCCAGGGCCGCCGAGCTCGGGGCGCTGATCATCGAAGACGACTACGACTGTGAATTCCGCTACCAGGGCCCGGCCTCAGACGCCCTGCAGCGCCTCGACCGGCATGGCCTGGTGGCCTATGTCGGTACCTTCTCCAAAACCTTGCTGGCGGAACTGCGCCTGGGTTATGCAGTGCTGCCCCCGGCCGTGCTGAACGCCGCCTGCGTGGCCAAGCATCTGAGCGACTGGCACAGCCCGACGCTGCTGCAGTGGGCCCTTGCGCGGTTCATCAGCGAAGGGCACTTGAGCAAGCACATCCGCCGCTGCCATGACATCTACGGCGCCCGCCGCGCGCGTATCCTGGCGCGGCTGGAAGGCGACCTCGCGCCATGGTTCAGCGTGGTGCCGGCCAGTGCGGGCTTTCACCTCAGCGCACTGGCGCAGCCAGGCGTCGACATCGAGCTGTTGGCCAGCCTCGCCCGCAAGGTGGAAGTCGGCCTCTACTCGCTGGCACCGTTTTTCAGCGAGGCACCTGTGCGCCCAGGGCTGGTGTTCGGCTTTGGCGCCATCGAACTGCTGGACATCGACCCGGCACTGGACCGCGTGCGCGATACCCTGCAGCGCCTTAGCTGACAGTCGCCGCCTGGCCCGCTTGCCGTGGCCGGGCGATGGCAGCGGCATAACCCCGTGGCGCGAAGCGCGTGGTAACCAGTAGCATGGCCAGCACAGTGATGGTCAAGAGCGTCCACGACGCCTGGAAGTCACCCGTGACATCGCGCAGCCAACCGGTAACATACGGCACGGTGCCCGTGATGATGAAGCCGATCCCCTGTACGAAGGCTGCCAGGCTGCCCGCTTCGCCGGGAGTTTTCAGATGCTCCAGGGTCAAGGTCAGGCTCAGGCTGAAGCACGCCCCCAGGCCAAGACCGATCATCGCTACCCACACGCCCATGGCCAGCGACGGCGCCAGCAGCAAGCCGAGAAAACCTGCCAATTGGATCGACAACGCCAGCCACAAGCCAGGGCGGCGGTCGGCCAAGCGTCGCAGCAACAAGGGCAGACCCAGCGCGCCAGCCACCTGGAAAATAGTCATCAGGCCGACCAGGTCGCCACCGCCCTGGGCCGTGCCGCCATGCTCCAGATGGTAGGCTGGCAGCCAGGCCACCATGCTGGTGTAGCCACCATTGATCAGGCCGAAATACAGCGCCAGCAACCAGGCTCGGCGCGTACCGAACCAATGCCCCTCGGCAGCCCCCGCCAATTTCGGCACCGCGTCACGCGGGCGCAGCACGGCCCAGGCGAGCACCGCCAGCAGTGCCGGTATCGCCCACAGTCCGAGGCCGGCCTGCCAATGGCCGAAATACCCGCTCATATGTGGCCCGAGTACCGCAGCCAGGCCGCCACCGCTCATCAAGGCCGCCGAGTAAAGGCCCATGGTCCCAGCCAGGCGGGTGGGGAACCAACGATTGACCAACCCCGGCATCATGCCTTGCACCACCGCCACGCCCAGCCCCGCCAGTACCGCACTGGCGATCAGCGCCCAGGCGCTGTCCAATTGCAGCCGCCACAGGCACGCCAGGGCAATGGCCGCGAGGCCACCGAGCATGCCGCCATGCTCACTGAGCCAGCGACGCAGCCAGGGCTGCAGCAAGGGCACCAGGCCCATGCACAACACCGGTAACGCGGTCAGTAGCGCGGCCTGTTGGTAACCCAGGCCGGTACTGGCGCGCATGGGTTCGAGCAACGGACCGATGCTGGTCAGGATCGGCCGCAGGTTCAGCGCCAGCAGCATTACCAGCAACAGATTCAACGCGCCCCTCATGGTCGGCTCGCCGGCTTGCATTGCTTGAAGCGTTCGTTACACATCGATCAGCTCTCATGTTCAAGACCGCACCATTATCCCGCCTCGCCAGGCCGGGCTGAAATGAAGAGATTGGATGCTTGCCAGTGGGCACCTGAATGATGCAATTGGCCTCCCGGCAATGTGCAGCATTGGCTATCGGGCAAAGCGGCTGGCGGCGCTAAGGTAGCGCCATGTCCACCCCACCTTCTTTGGAGATCGCCATGCACAACCGTATCGAATGGGCCAAGCACTCACCTGAGGCCTACAAAGCCATGGTCGGCCTGGAACAGGCTCTGGCCAAGAGCGGCCTGGAAAATTCCCTGCTGGAACTGGTGCGCCTGCGCGCTTCGCAAATCAACGGCTGCGCGTATTGCGTGAACATGCACGCCAACGATGCACGCAAGGCTGGCGAAACCGAAGCGCGCCTGCAGACGCTGAGCGTGTGGCAGGAAACCCAGTACTTCACGCCCCGTGAGCGTGCAGCGCTGGCGTGGGTCGAGAGCCTCACCCGCCTGCCCGAGCGTGGCGCGCCGCAGCCAGAGTACGAAGCGCTGCAGGCGCATTTCGAGCCAGCTGAAGTTGTCAACCTGACCCTGGCCATCGCCACCATCAATGCCTGGAACCGGTTTGGGGTAGGGTTTGCCATGGTGCCGGCATGAAGCAGTAGCGGAAAAGATCCCACAAAACTTGGTGATCTTTCTGACTGCACGCTGCAGGCGGCCTCACTAGCATCGGTTTTCATTCAAAAACCGTGAGCTACTTCTAATGCCACTCACCCGCCTGACCTCGCCTGCTTGCGTCCTGTTATGCACCACGCTGTTATCGAGCCCCTTGTTGCAAGCCCAGCCCCTGACCCGTGACAACGGCGCGCCCGTAGGTGAAAACCAGCATTCGCAGACCGCGGGCGCGGCGGGGCCAGCCCTGCTGCAGGATGTGCAACTGATTCAGAAACTCCAGCGCTTCGACCGCGAGCGCGTTCCGGAGCGTGTGGTGCATGCCCGCGGCACCGGTGCCCACGGTGAATTTACCGCTTCTGAAGACCTTTCCGCACTGACCGTGACGCCGCTGTTCACCCCGGGGCAGAAAACGCCGGTGTTCGTCCGTTTCTCCTCAGTGGTGCATGGCCTGCACTCGCCCGAAACGTTGCGTGACCCGCGTGGTTTCGCCACACGTTTCTACTCCAGCACCGGCAACTGGGACCTGGTTGGCAACAACTTCCCGACCTTCTTCATTCGCGACGCGATCAAATTCCCGGACATGGTGCACGCGTTCAAGCCCGACCCGCGCAGCAACCTGGGTAACGATGCCAGACGTTTCGATCTGTTTTCACACATGCCGGAAGCCACGCGTACCCTGACGCTGCTCTACTCCAACGAGGGGACGCCAAAGAGCTATCGGCACATGGACGGCAATAGCGTCCACGCCTACAAGTTCGTCAACAAAAAAGGCGAAGCCACTTACGTGAAGTTCCACTGGAAGAGCCTGCAGGGCCAGGAAAACCTTGATCCCAAGGCTGTCGAGCAGATCCAGGGCAAGAATTTCAGCCATATGACCGAGGACTTGGTCAGTTCCATCCGTCGAGGTGACTACCCCAAGTGGGACCTTTACATTCAAACCTTGCGCCCGGATCAGCTGACAACGTTCGATTTCGACCCACTGGATGCCACCAAGATCTGGCCTGACGTGCCCAAGCGCCGGGTCGGCCAGATGGTCCTCAACCGCAACGTTGGCAACTTCTTCCAGGAAACCGAGCAGGTCGCCCTGGCGCCTTCGAACCTTGTCCCAGGGATCGAGCCATCTGAGGACCGCTTGCTACAAGGCCGGCTGTTCTCCTACGCCGATACCCAGATGTACCGGGTAGGTGCCAATGTCAACAACCTACCCATCAACCAACCGCGGGCGGCTGTCAACAATGGCAACCAGGACGGCGCCCTCAACCCCAACCGAACCCGCAGCATGGTCAACTATGAGCCCAGCCGCGTGGAGCCACGCTCCAGCACCGAATCGGCACGCTACAGCCAATTGCCGTTGGGCGGGACCACCCAGCAGCAGGGGATTGCCAAGCAACAGAACTTCAAGCAGGCCGGTGAGTTGTACCGCGCCTACAGCAAGCGCGAGCAACGCGACCTGGTGAACAGCTTTGGTCAGGCGCTCGCGGCAGCCGACGATGAAAGCAAGCACATCATCCTGTCATTCCTGTACAAGGCTGATGCCCAGTATGGCGCGGGGGTAGCCAAGGTAGCCAAGGGCGACTTGACGCGGGTCAAAGCCTTGGCTGCAAAACTGGAGGACTGAGTGCTGAGTGGCTATCGGGCGATTATCTTCGCCCGATAGCTTCCCGGGCTCTGCCCCGTCCATTTCTTGAAAGCCCGGTGAAATGCACTGGGTTCTTGAAAGCCGGCCTGCTCGGCAATCTCAGCCACGCTCATCACGCCCTCACGCAAGCGCTCGAAGGCCATCGCCCGGCGCACTTCGTCCTTGATCTGCTGATACGAACGCCCTTCGCGCTCCAACTGCCGGCGAAAGGTGCTGGCGCTGACGCCGTGCAGCTTCGCCAAGGCCTCCAGGGTCGGCCATTGCCCGTAGCGACGCGCGCGCAAATGGCGGTAGACACCGGCCACCACGCCATGCTGGTTGCGAAACCGGATCACCAGCCCCTGCGGCGCACTGCGCAGAAACGTCTTCAGGCTGCTGAGGCTCTGCACCACCGGCAAGCGCAAACAGGCGCTATCGAACTCAACCTCCGTGCGACCACTGCCCAGGCGAACGTCGGGCCCCCACAGCAGCATGTCGTCTTCCTGGGCCGGACGTGCCAGGGCAAGCTCGGTACGGTCGATGGCAATGCGTCGTCCAGCCAGCCAGCAAAGCAGACCAATCACCAGCACCAGATAGGTTTCTTCGGCGTAGACTCGGGTCAAGGGGTCGGCGATTTCCGACTGCACGCTTATCACGGCGCGGCCACCACGCACCGTCAGGCTGCCGCGCAGGTCGCGCAGAAACAGGCTGAAATTGCCCATGCATTGGCGTAGGGCCCTGTCCAGGTTCGGTTCCTGGATCAGGCCACGGCAGATCAGCGCGAAGCTGCCCAGTGGCATGCCATGGCTATCCAGGCAAAAGAATTCGTCATCCAGCAGATGAATAAGCGCCAGCCACAGCTGAGCGAAGGCCTTGGCCGGCACGCGGGCCTGCGGCTGCCCGAGCAGCGCCGGGTCGATACCGACCTTGCGCAAGTGCTCATCACGCACGTCGGGCCTGCCACGCAGGGCATGCAGCATGGCATTGAGAAAGTACACGGCGACCGTATCGCTCTCGCGCATGGCGTCATTCGCTGTCTATGCTGAGTGGCAAAAAGTGCCAGGTTGACTGAACAGATCCGGCATAGGCTGCAACAGAGCCTTTGCCTAGACTCGGACCCCATCCGGGATCGCCGGCCATTCTCGCAGAGCATGGCCCGCTCCCGCCATGCCTTAGCAATCGGAGCCATCATGAGCAGCACAGAAATCTACGTCGTCAGTGCCGTCCGTTCCGCCATCGGTGGTTTTGGCGGTTCGCTCAAGGACCTGCCCCTGGCCGACCTCGCCACTGCCCTTACCCGCGCCGCCATCGAGCGTTCGGGCGTGGCTGCCGAACAGATCGGCCACGTGGTCATGGGCAGCGTCATTCCCACCGAGCCACGCGATGCCTACCTGGCCCGGGTGGCGGCGATGAACGCCGGGATCCCCAAGGAAACTCCGGCGTTCAACGTCAACCGCCTGTGCGGTTCGGGCTTGCAGGCCATCGTATCGGCCACCCAGTGCCTGTTGCTTGGTGACACCGACGTGGCCCTGGCGGCCGGTGCCGAATCCATGAGCCGCGGCCCGTACCTGCTGCCGCAAGCGCGCTGGGGCGCACGCATGGGCGACCTGCAGGGCATCGACTATACCGTCGGCGTTCTGCAAGACCCGTTTGAACATTTCCACATGGGCATCACAGCGGAAAATGTCGCCGCCGAGCACGGCATCACCCGCGAAATGCAGGATGAACTGGCCCTGACCAGCCAGCGCCGCGCCGCTCGCGCCCAGGCCGAAGGCCGTTTCGACGGTCAGATCGTGCCGCTGCAATTGAAAACCCGCAAAGGCACCATCGAGTTCGCGGTGGACGAACACGTGCGCGGTGATGTGACGGCCGAACAACTGGCCGGCATGAAGACCGTGTTCAAGAAAGACGGCACCGTCACTGCCGGCAACGCCAGCGGCATCAATGACGGTGCTGCCGGCCTGGTGCTGGCCACCGGTGACGCCGTGCGCCGCCTGGGCCTCAAGCCGCTGGCACGCTTGGTAGGCTATGCCCACGCCGGGGTCGAGCCGCACCTGATGGGCCTGGGGCCAATCCCGGCCACACGCAAAGTGCTGGAAAAAACCGGCCTGAAGGTCAGCGACCTCGATGTGATCGAGTCCAATGAAGCCTTCGCCGCCCAGGCCTGCGCCGTGGCCCGGGCCCTGGACTTCGACCCGGAGAAGGTCAACCCGAACGGCTCGGGCATCTCCCTGGGCCACCCGGTCGGCGCTACCGGGGCGATCATCGCCACCAAGGCCATTCATGAGCTGCAGCGCATCCAGGGCCGCTACGCGCTGGCCACCATGTGCATCGGCGGCGGCCAAGGCATCGCCGTGGTCTTCGAGCGCGTTTGAGGGGATCAGCGACATGAGCATTGAACAGATCGCCGTGATCGGCGCCGGCACCATGGGCAACGGCATCGCGCAAGTGTGCGCGGTGGCGGGCTATCAGGTGCTTCTGGTGGACGTTTCCGATGCTGCGCTGGAGCGCGGCGTGGCCACCCTGAACAAAAATCTGGAGCGTCAGGTCAACAAGGGCACGCTCGACAGCGAACGTGCCGAGGCTGCGAAATCACGTATCCGCACCAGCACCGACTACACCCAGTTCAACACCGCGCAGTTGGTAATCGAGGCGGCCACCGAAAACCTGCAACTCAAACAGCGCATCCTGCAGCAGGTGGCGGCCAATGTTGCAACTGACTGCCTGATCGCCACCAACACCTCGTCGCTGTCAGTCACACAGTTGGCGGCCAGCATCGCGCACCCCGAGCGGTTCATTGGCGTGCACTTCTTCAACCCAGTGCCAATGATGGCCCTGGTCGAGATCATCCGTGGCCTGCAGACCAGCGACAGCACCTACGCCCAGGCGCTGCTGGTCACCGAAAAGCTCGGCAAGACCCCGATCACCGCCGGCAACCGCCCAGGCTTCGTGGTCAACCGCATCCTCGTGCCGATGATCAATGAAGCGATCTTCGTGCGCCAGGAAGGCCTGGCCAGTGCCGAGGACATCGACACCGGCATGCGCCTGGGCTGCAACCAGCCGATCGGCCCGCTGGCCCTGGCCGACCTGATCGGCCTGGACACCTTGCTGGCGATCATGGACGCCTTCCACGAGGGCTTCAACGACAGCAAGTACCGCCCTGCTCCGCTGCTCAAGGAAATGGTCGCGGCGGGTTGGCTGGGGCGCAAGAGCGGCCGTGGTTTCTTCACTTACTGAGGGGCTAACAGCATGCCGTCGGTCAATGCTGAAGTGCGCTGCGCCAACTTCGAAGAGCGACGTGACCGTGCCATGGCGCTGTTCGCCGAAAAAGGCTTCGGCCAGGTCAGCATGCGCGAACTGGCGGCGCATGTGGGGTTGACGGCGGGGTCGCTGTATCACCATTTTCCCAGCAAGCAGGACTTGCTGTACGACTTGATCGAAGAGTTGTACGAGGAATTGCAGGCAACCCTGGACCTGGGCCGCCGCGCCATGGCCCGTGGCAGCTCGGCATTGTCGTGCCTGATCGCGGCCCATTGGCAGTTGCACGCCGAGCGGCCGCTGCAGTTTCGTTTGGCAGAGCGCGATTTCTGTTGCCTGAGCGAAGATCAGCAGGCGCGCCTGGCGTCGTTGCGCAAGCATTACGAAACGGGATTGCTGCGGTTGATTGCTCCGCAGGCGACATTACCGAGCCAGACGTTGCTAGCCACCACGCAGGTGCTGGCGACGTTGCTGAACCGGTTGCCGGGGATGCTTGACGCAGTGCCTGCGGAGCAAGGGGTGAAGTTGATGGAGGATATGCTAGTGGGTGGCATCGAGCGCGCGTTGCGCTAGGGCATTCTGGCATTTTGCGGGTCATTTGATTGGGTAGGCCAATAGGCGTTCCCACCTTGAGGACGCGCCTATCGCCTGGTTTACTACAGGAAGACCATCGGGTGGCTGGCCCGGTTCGTCTATCGCAGGAGGGATTTGGGTTTCAACGCATCCTTCTCCCTCTGACTTACATACGCCTTCGGGTTGGCGCCCAGAACGCTGTTGTTATCCGTGAGACTCACGGCGACGTAATGCCTTTCGCCATTAAAGGTAACTTCATAGATCGGTCGTCCCTGCTTCCTTGCAGTTTGACCTTGCATACCCACGATCTGACCGTTGACCACAGCCTGCATCACCAACTTGAGGATATCTTGATCAGTATTAATCCCGTCCTTTTGAAAATCTTCACGGTGTTCCTTGAGTATGTGCTTGAGGCCTTGATCGCCGGTGCGCTGGTTGATTAAACCCAATTCCAAGAAAACGATTTCTGATTTCCCTGTCTTCTCGTTAGGCCGTTGGCCAATGGCCTTAATTTGCTCCGAGCCCTTCACATCGGTAGGCAACCTTGATCTCAACCTGTCAAAAACCTCTGGATTGTGATCGGGTGTACCAAATTCTCTAACAGGTGCGACCGGCGCCTTTCTAACTTGCGGCTTTTGTTTCGACGACTTGACGGGAGTCAACTCAGCCTGCAACTCTTTGTCCCTCTGTTTTTTTGCCTTGCGCGCCTCATTGCGTTTGCGGTTGCGGGCACTCGCGGCAAACTTGCTCACCACCTCATCCTCGGAGTCGGAGGCGGGTGACTCTGCTGCGGGGGCCTGATCGACAGAGCTTTTAGAGCCTGGACTCGTCGCAGATGAAATGGACGGTTGCGGGGAGGCATCAGGCTCAACCTCGCTCTGCACCGGTTGCGCTGCCGGTGCCTCCGGGGCGGACTGGGATTCGCCCAAACCTAACATTGAAGCCATGCGGCTCAACATCAACCCCTGCTCGTCCACCATCGTCATCGGGTTATTGCGTACCATCGAGAACAGGTTCAAGCCATCCACCGCTCCTGCTGGGTCCGCACTCAACCAACGGCCTAGCCAAGGCTGATAATAGCGGTACCCGTAGTAGTACAAACCGGTGGTGTCACGCTCTTTACCAGAGTAACGAACGAACTTGTAGGCCCCTTGCACTTCGCTTTCAGCCTTCCAGACCGCGGTTCCCCCATAGGGGTAGTACATCTCCTGACTGATGACAGCACCGCTGCCATCGACCTCCAGGCAGCCGCTGTTGAACGGGTCGGCATAGCTGTAACGCAACTGCCCGTCCGGCAGCGTCGGCGGTTTGCCTGCCGTCCAGTGCAGGGCTCGTACCTGGGCGTGCCCGTCAGCGCCGGCGTTCACCACCTCCAGCGCCTGCGCCAGCGTGTCGCCCTGCAGGGTACAGCGCAGCTCCAAGCCTGGCAGGTACTGCACACGTTGCGTGCGCTGGCTGCTTGCGGTTTTGCTGGTACTGACCTTGAGCTGGCGCTGGCTACTGATGTCGTAGCGGTAGTGTTCACAATCGTCCGCCGCGGCCTCGCGCATCACCGGGGTAACCGTGTGCAATTCACCGCTGGGTGTCCACGTCAGCTGCTGGCCCGGCAAAAAGGTCTTTTGCTGCCCACTGGCGTCGAACAAGGCCTCGACGGCAGCCGGGTCCCGTGTAAGGGAACTCTCCACCGCCCGATTGCTGCGGTCACTGACGGTGATGTCGGTGGTGTAGTTGTGATTGCTGGCCGGCGCTTCGTGGCGGATGCGTGTCAGGTTGCCCGCCATGTCGTAGCTGTACGTGCGGCTGTAACGGGTGTAGGTGACATTGTCCAGGTTCGCCAGGACAGGCAGCTTGACGCCTTGCTGACCGGCATTGGCCATCTCTCGCCCACTGGCGCTGACCAGCTGGTACAAGCTGTCGTATACGTAGGTGCATTGCGGTTCGACTTTCTGGTTACGCCAGAAGCGGGTTTGCTCAGCCTCGTCGCGCACACTCACCACGTTGCCGACCCGGTCGTAGGCATAGCGAAGATCCTGAAGTACCCTGGCGCCCTTCGCATGCCCTGAGGGTCGCTCGGTGCGAACGGCAGCCAGGCGCTGGTTGCGCGGGTCGTAGCGATAGAGGGTGATCAGGCCATTGCCATGCACTTCACGCTGTTTTTGACCGGCCGCCGAATAGCTCAGGCTGTCGAGAACGACCTGCTCACGCCCGCCTGCCAGCGTTATCCAACTGCCCGTGAGCTGGCCCAAAACATCATACACTTGGCGACGCCGGTGCCCGGCAGCATCGCGCAAGGTGAGCAACGCACCGGTTGCATCCACCGTGCTCAACGTCAGGCTGGCCTCGGTATGCGATTGAAGCTGAGCCTCCCACTGGTCAGGTTGGTCACCGCCCCAGTCGGCCTTCGCCTGCAGGTCGTCGGCCCTGGCCAGCAAGCGTTGCGCGGTCGAAATGGGCACACCCGTCAAGCTGACGCTATGGGTGCTCATCAAGCCGGCCGTGTGGTAGTGCAAGTGCGCTTGGCCGGCCAGGTTGTGAGCTTTTTCAGCCGCGCTGTTTCCGGCGTAGACCAGCCTCTTCAATCGACGAGGCGCAAGGCCGTTGACCTGCTCGCTATGGCCCAACAGGCGCCCAGGCAGGGTGGCATTTTCGTAGTGCCAGGTACGGGTGATCGCCTCGCTGCGATCGTACTCACCGTCCTCATCAATCGCGATACGGGTCACGGCCAACAGCGGCCGCCCGGCAGCGTCGGCAAGGTTGATCGACACGCCCGCGTCGACACTTTGGGTGCACACTTGACTACCCGCCAAGTCGCTCAGCCAGGTGAAGTTGACTCTGCTGCGGGCATGCAGGCGCGGGTCGCTGCTATGGACCAGCAAGCCCCTGGCGTCATGGTGCTGGCGAGTGATCCGTGGCGCTGTCAACGACGGGCTGTCCGGGTGGCGGTGGTAGCTGATGCTCCGGGCAACCAGGCCACGATTGTCCACCACGGTGACGGTGGGTGTATTGCGGTGCAGTGCGTTATCAGTAGGAGCAGGCATCGCGTGCCTCCTGTGCTTGAAGTCTGCATAGAGGGGCCCGCCATGGCATGCATTGGTTCTGCATGCCATGGCAGAAGCATTCAGGCCATGTCGTTCTCGTCTTCAGCAACGGTGAACCAGGGGAAGTACTGGGTGCGCCGCTGCCAGCCTGACGCGGTAACTACCCGATGAACACGCCCGACGGGGTCGTACAAATGGGTATCGGCGAACAACCCGGCGCGGGCACTGTCGTCGTGGACATGACGCCAGTCATCGAGGTAGTACGGCAACCAGGTACGCACGGGCTGGCCTTTGTTGTCGTATTCGGTCTTACCGGAGACAGCCCAGCGCTGCTGCACGTGCCGCACCAGCGCTGCGCCCGTCGCGTCGTGCTCAAGGCTGCCCGTGGCAGTGCGCACAAACGCTTCACCGGGGGCTCCCAGCACGGAGGTTTGCAGCAGACGACCCGCGCCGTCGCTGTGGGTCACGCTCAAGCGCAGCTGCTGGTCAGGGTCGTCGTCGTAGCGGTCAGTCTGCAAACTGATGATATGCGGCGGCTCGCGTCCTTCGAGGTAGTGTTCGGCAGGCAGGTTGCCGGCCTTGACTAGGCGGCGTAGCGCCAGTTCGCCCATCCGCGACGCCAAGGGACGCCCTTGCCGATCGCGCGCGTAGGGCATCCAGCAATCGCTCACCACGCGATGCGCCGTGGCGACCGGAACCTCGCCACCTTTGAGTGCCAGGATGTCCGCCATGCTTGCCGGCAGAGTGAATGCCCTGCCGCTGCGGTAGCCGACTGGCTGGCCCTGCTCGGTACCCAGAAAATGGGTTTGCCTCACCCGCCCAAAAACGTCGAGGTCTACCTGACTCACGTTGTCGTTGGGATCGGTCAAAGTTACCGGCGTCAGAAACCGCCAATCATGTTGCAAGGTGGTTTCCAGGCCGGCGGCATCCGTCAGTTTGCGCACCTGGACTGCGTGAGGGCTCCAGTCGACAACAAGCGCGCCCATCAGCTCATTGGCACGCACTGTGGCAAGGCGATGGAACTGCTTCGGCCCGTGATAGCTCGCCAGCTCCTGACGGCTGACGAATACACGTTTGCCATCTTCTGGCAGGGCAACCAGATGATAGCCAGCGTCGGTGTGCCAATGCGCCAGCTCCTGCGGCGCGAGGTGATCCTCCAGTGCCGTCAGCATCGCGGGCTCAAGCATGGCGATTTCGCGGTAACTCACCAGCGCCTGGCGGCTGGGTAGCGGGATCGGCCGACCCTGCGCATCACACCACTGCACGCGTTGATAACCCGTCAACGTCGCGTCATCCAGGCTATCCAGCGGGCTGCCCAGCGCCAGCAGAGACTCGACAGAGAACCCACCATGCGGCACCACATTGTCTGGCACCGCCAGCACATCGCTGCGGGTCGCATCGATCAGCCCACAACGGTGTTCGTGCCCCCGCTCCAAGTGCCGTACTCGAAGGCGCCACAGCTGCAGCCAGAGGGTATCCTGCTGGGGGTCGCGAGCATCGGCCTCCAGCCCTTGGGGCAGGGTGTCGGGGTAAGGTGAGGGGAAAACAGCGCCACGGCGCGGGTAATGCACTTTCGCGCGTTGAAGGATATGGCCGTGCTTGTCTTGGTGCAGCACCAGCGATTGCGTGATGACGGGGTCCTCGGCGATGCGTTCGGTCGTGAACTCAATCGTCTCCACTGCCGTGACCAAGGCGGCCGGCCTGTCTGCGTGCGCCGTCTCATAAACACGTACCTGCCAGCGCTCGCGAAGAATGGTGTACGGCACATCGGCCCGCTCGTCGTTGTCCAGGCCGTAGATTTCGCTGCGTACCTGAGCGCCCCTCACGGCCCGAAGCAGCCATCGACGGGCGGCGCCCTGCGGTTCATAGGGCACCTCACGATCGCCTTCAAGTCGGGTGAAGCGCAAGGGGTGCCAGGCAAAATCAGACTCTGCACTGCGCGGCCCGGCAAAACCCTGTGGGAGGACGCTGTCTTGCTCTTCGAGCCCACTGAGAAACCAGCGCCGCGCCTGCGCCGGTGGTGATCGCTCGGCGGCCGTGCCTTGGGCATCGCTCATCGTGTCAGTTTGGAACACCTGCATGAAACCGCGAAATTCACGCTCCTGCGGGTCCCAGACGGCACCCCGATAGCGCAGGCCACTGACCGTGCGCAGGCCACTGATATCGTCCACCGTGGTCACTTGTGACAGGGTATGCACCGGGAAGGGCAAATGGCTGATCGCCGGTTTGCCCTGTCCCTCGCACTCGGTCTTTTCATCCAGCCAGGCCTGCGCTGAGCTGCGGTAGTCGAACAAGGTGCGGCTGCCCGTATTGGAGCACACTTCGGCGAGCAACCAAGGACGCCGGTCGTTGAAGCGGTACACCCAGCTGCGAGGCTGCGGGTGGGGCAGGCTCATTACCAGCTCTGCGGTGCCCTGGCCGCGCAAGTCGACCAACTGCAGCTTGCAGCTCGCATCCAGCATCACGCCTTCCGGGGGCGCGATGGATTCACCTTCGACGAAATAGTTGCCGTTCTGGCTGACAAAGACGCGTATGCGGTCATGTTCCACATAAAGCAGGTCCGTGGTGCCACTTCCGTCCGTGTCGCCGAGCAATACGCGCGAGGCGTTGAACTGCTCGATGGCAAAACCCGGCATGCTGACAGGCGCGGCAAAGCGACCATGGCCAAGCATCGGCCAATAGGTGACACCATTGCCGGTAACCTCGACCCATTGCTGCAAGCCAGTGCCCGCCAGGTCGGCAAAGGCCACGAGCCGGTGGTCGCCGCCTGCCAGGGGCAATGTGGGACCGGACGGGATCTCTTCTACCGGGCGCCAACCTGCCCCCCGTACCCGGGACGACAGGCGGACGCTGCGCGGCCCGATCATGACGACATCCAGGAGGCCGCCACCGTTGAGGTCGACCAGTTGCGCAGCACTGTGTGCCAGCTCGCTCGGCATCGCGTCGGCCGCGAGGAAATCACGCCACTGGCCGTCCGGGTTAAGGGTGAAGCTGCCGCGTAGCCCGGGCAAATTGACCAGCCACCGGGGCATGCCGTCACCGTCCAGGTCAGCCAGCACGCCTGTGCCTGATGTGGGAGCAGCCGGCAGTGGCTGCGCCTTGCTCCAGCTTACCGCATCCGGGCCTGCATCACTGTGTCGCTGCGGCGCGCGATACCACCAGGCTCCCGCTTCCTGATACAGCAAGCCGGGTAGCCCTTCCCCGTGCAAATCCGCCAACTGCCAGTGCGGTGCGCTGAAGCCATCAAGGTCGGGCAATGCATCCCAGCCTACCTGCTGGCCGCCAGGACGGCTCGGTTCGAACTCCGTCGGGGGTAGCGCTTGCGCTGTGCCATCCGCCCCATAGCCAACCTGTTGTGCCGCCACCAGCACCGACGCAACACCCGAGGCTTCATATTCGAGGTGCAATCGGGAGACCAGTTGGGGACGGGGGTCCGGCCGCCCTTCCAGCATGTGAACGCGATGCCAAAGCAGCATCCCGTGGCAGAGGCGTCGAACACGTTTGTCAAAGCCCCAGCGCCAGTATGAAAGACAGTCCTGACGTACCGGCCAAGCTGCCTGAACCTCGAACGCTGGCGGTGCGCTCAGGTCCACACCCCGCTCACCGTAATCCAGTTGCATCACGGTCATGAAATCGTCGGCATGAAAAGCCTGCTCCGGTATCAGCAGCGCCATGCGCGCGGTGGCATTCATGGCGTGCACTGCAACCAGATAGCTGCCGGTCCCCTGCGGATGCATGGCACGTTCGTGCGCATCGCAACCGGCATGGTCCTCGCTTTGGTAGCGGTAGATGATATGTTCACCGGTGGCACTGACAATCTCTTCGGCATACCAACAGGCAACATGCGTCGGTGCACCCGGCTCGACCAGGCGTGCGGAAGCCGACCAGCCAAACAGGGTGATACGGCCATCATCGTGGTACTGCAGCCAGAACCCGGGGGATTCAGGGTTGGCGAGCGCACGCCAGTGCTCGAGTCGTTGGTCACGACCACCACTACGCGGCACCCAGGCAGTGACCATATGAGCGGCCGGCACATCGGAGAACGGCAAGCTGGCGACCTGGCGCGGGGCGCCTTTGTCGAGCAGGATCTCCTCACCGTCGGGGCCGAGTATACGGTCACTGCTGGTGTAACGCGGGATACCCAAGCGGTCCATGCGGCAGATCGAAGGCGGGGCGCAGAGCCAACCGGCACCAAATGCACCGTTGCCCCCTGAAGAACGGTAGGTCAGGTTCAAGGATGGACTGAGCTCGCGCCCGACCGGCAATGGCAATGGCAATGTCCACCCAGCGGCGCCATCGGCGTTACCAGCAGACAGCATGCCGCCGCCCGCCGACACCGTGCCGCCGCCCTTGGGCAGAGAGGGTGGAGTGAACACAGGTTTACCGCTCGCCCCTGCGGGGCCGGCAGGCATATCGATCATGACATGGCTCCTTCACGACCCCTACGCGCTGGCGTAAAAGTCAAGAAACGGGAAGACAATGCGCCTCAGCGAAGGCACCTGGGTGCCTTCGCGCAAGCGCTCAACGAACGGTGAATTGCACGTGCAGAATGATGTCGCTCAGCCTTTCTAGCAGCGTCCGCTGCTCGCCCTGTGCGTGAGGGAAGTTCAAGGTCATCAGCGTCTGGTCTTCTTCATCATTCGCCTTGGCAATGTGCAGCCCTTCGAAGGGAAGCAACTGCGCTGCCTGGCGCAACGGCGGGTACCCGTTGAGTTGACTGAACAGGCCGTTGTCCTGTGTGGCATGCGAGATCTCGATCCGATCACAACCGGCAGGCAGGCCCCGGGCATCGGTCAGCAGCCGAGCATGGACATCCTGGTAAGGACCCATCACGGCTGGCATCGACACTGCGATGCTGCGGATGCGCCGCGACTCTGCGTCGTCGAAACCTGCCGCCAAGTTCAAGGATTTCAGGCTGAACTGGATCGACAGCACGCCGTCCATCGCCAGCGTCAATTTGGCGTCTGAAAGCGTAGAAACGACGTCCTTCTGGCGAAGGGTGGCCTTGATCGCATCGCTCAAGCTAACGGACTTGTCCTGCGCGGTGAGCTTGCCGTCGAGGAGCTTGGCCAGGGACACCGTGCGGGTCACTTCGCGTTCGCGCTTCTGCCACTTAACCCAGGCCGTTTCCATCTGCCCCAGCGCCAGCATCAGCCCTTCGCCACACAACAATCCCGCCCAAGCGCTGCTCCAGGTGCCGGTACGCAGGTAGGTGGCGGCATCGCCTTTCTCCCATTGCAACGCCTTTTGCGCCATCAGGCAGCGCGATACCGTGAGGTCGTAATAGGTGTAGAAAATGCTTGCCAGGCGTGAGCGCACCCAGCTGTACATGGCCTTGCCGGTGAATTTACCCTGGTAAAGGGCAAGTTGTGCCTGGGCATGTGCAGCTTGGGTCTGCAGGTGCGCGATGTGCATCTGCGCAGAGGTCTCACGTACGCCCAGAGCATCGAGTTGCGCCTGCACGGTATCCATCTGCTTTTGCGCCGATTCATATTGGAACTTCCAGTCAGCACGGCGGCGTGCATAGACTTCCTCCTGGCTAATCCGCGAAGCAGCGATGCCGAGCGCTTTCGACACCGTAGAAAAACCGTACGCCACTGCCTTCAAGGGATCTTCCGGATGTCCGCCACCATTGGCTAGCCCAAAGATCTTTGGAAACGCGGCAACGACGGCTGCCCCGGCCATGAACGCTGGTTCAGCAGCAGCGGCTATTTCCGACCCGGTTCTCAGACGCAGCGCCTGGCTTTCTCGGGCAGAAACATTGTCTTCGTACAACTCAAGGTAATGATCATGACTGGCCCTCGCCGCCGCGAGGGAACACTCCAATGTCGCGCGGTCGGCAGCCAATTCACTGAGTGTTTGCCTCAACAGCACTACATTGTTGTCGGCAAGCTCCGCGCCCTGGCTCACCAGCAGACCTGCCAACGCCTCGGCATCCTGGCGCTCGAGAATACCCTGCATCGTGCTGCCAAATTGAATGAGCTGGGCGGCCATGCTGCGGGCTCCATCAAGCAAGACGCTGAAGCGCAGCGCTGGCACTTCGGTGATAGGCATGAGCTCGCGCTCGCCCCCCGCCGCCGCTGCCACTGCCGCCGCCAGCAGCGCTCTAGGGTCGGCGGGTGTCGCATACAGCGGCAAATTCAGTGGCTGGCCATCGAGGGTGAGGTTGTGACGTAGGTTGTATTGACGGATGCGCAGCCCTTCCCAGTAACCGAGCATCGTCCGATTGACCTCCGGCCAGAACTGACTTTTCCCAGAAGCTGCGGCCTGCCCCAACACCGGTTCACCCCAGCCGGTGGACACTGGGGTCCACGGCGCATCACCCAGCAGGGTCAAGGCACGCTGGTACCAGACCTTCGCTTCGCTGAGGGTGTCGCGTTCGAGCTTGCGGTAGGCTGTATCGCCGCGGCCAATACAGATGTCCAGCAGGCGCATGAAGACATTAAGTTTGTAATGCATCGGGTTGTTCTGAGCGACGGCGTCCGGGTCAAGAGACTGCAACGGCTCGTCATTCCAGCTGCTGCTTTCCTCCAGCGGCCGTACATTCCACAGCCTTTGCGTGCTGATGCCGTCCTGGCTGTAACCTGCTGGATTAAAGATGCGCGACAGCCACTGTTCGGCGAGGTCAAAACGTTCCTCCTGCAGGAAGCGCTGCATCACCATCATCGGCGAGTAATAGAACAACTCCCAAAAGTACAACGCGTTGGCACCCGTGAAATCCATGCGTGTATTGGTGTTGCGCCTAAAGGCCTCGACCTTGAACACATTGTCCTTGGATAGCTTGATGCCACCGACCGAATTGGTTACAACGTCAGAATCTCGCAGGATTGCAAGGTTCGCCCTACTGATCATGATGCTGAAGCCGCCGACGGCGGTGTGGTGCACCGCGGGGTATTGTGTTTCCAGGTGGAAAGCTGTTTGACCTGAATAGACCTGCGATCGGTCGAACACCAGGTCGGCAACTGCCATGGCGGTGTGACTGAGCTGACCCTGCCAGAGCAAAAGCCGCTTACGCCCGGTGTTCAACCAGACCCTCGCCCAGCGTTCACTACCATGATAAGACGCCTTGTACTTCGGCAAGGTGAGACGTACCTGCACGCCAGTTTCCGGCTCGGGTATTTGCTGGGTGTCGTACGCCAGGATGGTGTCGATACCCAACACAGCCCTCACCGTCAGCTCCTTTGCGAACAACGTGTTGAGGCGAGTTACGTGTCCTCTGTGCGCCAGGTACTGAGCCCCTTGGCCGGTGGTACCGATAATGGCGGTTTTGAGCGCGTCGACATCCTTGTAGACTTTGACGCGGTACTCGCGAGTATTGCCGCTACCGAACTGGAGGACGACGCGATGCAGGGCCTCGTTTGCCCCGTTCCACTCGCTAATGTCACCCACCTCGGCAGTCAGGTTGAACAGTACCGTCCCTCCCCCCTGCCTCAAATCAAAGTCTCTGTATGCGCTCATGGTGGTCGAACGCTTACCATCAACGCTGTAGATCCGGCAAGACACCAGATCAGCAGGTACAGTGCTTCTCAATACATTCTGATAGTCCTGAATTTCAATGTTTTCTTCCACAAGGCCATTCGGGTAGTCCAGTAAAGTTATGACACTTGTGCGCGCAAGCGAACCCTGTTGCGATTTGAAATCCACGGTGTATAACAGGGGCGAAGCAGTACCGTGTTTTAATTTGTAACGCCCCACCTGTGCAGGGCCTAGCGCACCACTTACTCTTTTCCAACTCGCCGATTGCGCGCCAGACGCCCCATCCGCCACTGAATGAATATCGCTCACTTGCGAATTTGCAAAATAACGCCTCATACGCTCGCCGGAAACACACAAGTAAGCCCAATAGTCAGAACCTTCCTTGCACACCAATAATGCACCATTGCGACTACGTAACAACGCCCGTATGGGCTGCCGCGGCTGCAGGAGTGTCGAGTATTCGGCAATCAATGCCTCTACCCATCTGTTATCGATGCGCGGGCGCCGGGCGGCGACTGTTAATAGGGTACGCAGGTGCAAGGCGTAGGTTGCTTCATTGCCTCCAACCTTATTGACGACCTTGGCTTCCTTTAGTTGAGCATCAAATTTAGTAAAGACTGAGGGTATTTGATTGTTGGGGACCACTGACAAGCGCTCTTCCGCATTCACCTCTCCCAGCCCTTCAAAGATTGCGCTAATGCCTAGGTGGTGGCGGGTATCCAACCAGTGTGGAACATGCTTCAAGTGGTCGTCGAGCGTCGTCAGCGTCTCGCTGCTGAGGTTTTCAGTAATGCACAAGCCGGTAACGGCGGAGATTGTGTCCCCTTCAGCATTGCCGAGGGTATACACTCCCATCAGCAACCCATCGCGCTCTGGCCACGCGCAGAGGATCAGGGAAAGGTTGTCCAGCTTATACGCTTGGGTTGCATCGACCTTCAGCGGGTAACCGACGGGCACACTCCATCTGCCATCGTAACGCAGCCAGGCAAGTTTGAACGACCACTTCTGTTCTTGTAGTAATGGCGTACCGTCGGCGTTGCGACTGATCACCTGCTCCTCGCACTCGACCCAGCCTAGATGCAACCGCCCACGGAACACTACAGGCCGTATCAAACGGCCTTGCACTTGTGGCGCCAACTCAATCTTCGTCCACGCCTTCCATGCATTGGCGGGCAGCACACCGTTCTTTGCGCGCTTGGCTTCATCCACCGTGCGCCACCAGTAGTGCCGAGGCTCGCCGCGGCTGCGGCCGACAAACCAGCATTTGCCCAGGATGGCATCGCGGCTGTCGTGGTAGGCACTGATGGTCTCGAGGTTGGCGACCTCCTCGAACGCACTGAGGTAACCCTGGAACGCGTCGCCCACCGTATCCTCGTTGATCTGAGCCTGCCCCAACGCCTGCAGCATGTCGTCCATCGCCTGGGTCTGCCCCAGACGAATCGTCGGGTCGATGTAATTCTCCGGGTAGTACGTGAGCATTTTCCCTGCCGCCCAAGTTGCGTAGGTGGCATTCCATCGCGTCCAATCCCGGAAGAACGGACGCTTCAGGGCCGCATGCTGAATAGCGTTTGAATCTTCCGGTGACGACAAGTTGCGGTGAATGAACTGCTGCAACGCCGCCATCGCTTCGGCGATACGGCTGCTGATCACGTGTTCGGAGTTCAGCACATCGATCAGCAGATGCTCATTCAAGGACTGGACAGTGTGGTTCTGCTTAGCCCCGAGTACGCCGGTAAGCGCCAGGCTGAGCGGACGCTCGGTGGCGGCATGCGCCAGTTTTGCCTGCGATGGCTTCAGGCCGGCATTGAACGCATCTGCCACCCGCCGCCAGCTGTCCCAGTCGGGGGCAGGGGCCAGGAGTTCTTCAAGCGTATCCGGCGTTACATTATAAGCTTTGGCCAGGGTCGCCCACTGCAGCAGCACTTCGATTTCCTGCCAGCTCTGCACCGTTTTCGGTGCCCGCAAGCTCCCTTTGCCATGGGCATGTACGGCCGCTTGCTCCAGTGCCGCCTGGGTAAAGCCAGAGGTCAACGCAAGTTGTGCCAAGGGAACGCCTTTGGCAAGCGCCCCTAACAGTGCACCGCCCATTCCGGACGGGTCCGGCAGTTTGGTCAGCCACGTGCTGAAGTTGCAGAGGTGGATGATGGTTGAGACATCACGTGACAAAACAGCACTGGCATGGTCTCCTGCGCCGGCCAACCGCTGCGGTTGATCTACAAACAGCTGCAATGCATCGCCTGTCAGGCCAGACCCATGAGCAATCATTGCCATCTGCGCGAGTCCGTAGGCAAAGTCAATGACGCTACGCGCATGTGCTGCGGGTGGCTGTGCCTTGCGCAGGTGGTCGCAGGCCCCTTCAAGCGTTAGCCCCCCTGGCTTTGCCTTGTCCGCCCAATTCAACAAGGCCTGCGCCAAGGTGTCACCACTCAGGTTGAACGTCGACGCGATCAAGGGTGAGACGAGACTGACGTAACCCTGCTCAGCGCTCTGTTCTAAGGGCTGCGCGGCACTCACGGTGGCCCGGATTGCGTCGAGCAGGTTGTTGATTTCGGTACTGGCCGGGATCGTGTTGACGCCACGCGTCATCATGTCCAAGTCCTGTACGCTCCAGCCGCGTGCCTTCAACCAGTCGGTGGTCCTGCGCAGGCGCTGCAACAACTGCCGCCAACCTTTGGGTTGCAACCTATGCATCCCGCGGGGCTCACCCATGATCTGTAATAACAGGCGCAACTCGCCGGGGATCAAACCATGATGCCGCGCCCACAGGCTCAGGGTATACAGTGCGGACAGCTGGGACAGATTGGCGTCGATGCCGACGGCTTCCAGCTCGTAGGCGCTGATCAGTCTGCCCAGCTCATACAACCCTTCATCGTCGGTACGGCATGCACGCTTCAGGGTTGCCTTGACCTGGGCGTGCTCGTTGGCGAACTTGGGATGAAGCAATAGCCGCACATTGGAGGGGTTTAAACCACCCTCAAGTAACGGTGGATCATTGAACAGACGATCGAACTGGCTTTTCTCACTTCCGGAGACCGTCAGGGATATCAAGCCCCTCGCCATGACCATCGCGTCTTGATGGTCCATACCGTAGCGCCTGACGGAATCGGCGGTAAGGTAAATAGTAGCCAGCGTCTCATCGGTAATCTGCGTGGGATTGACGCTTTGTATGATGTGGTGCAGTGCCTGCGCAGACAGCGCGGTGATCTTATGCAGGCGAATGTTTTTGTTGAGCGTCAGCATATAGGCGGCGGCCGAAGAACGCCCGTAGCTCACATTTACCGTATGAGTATGGGAACCGCCTCCATCGGCACGAGCCTTCCGCCAAAAGGTTTGCAAAACCGACGTTGGTGGTACACTTTGCCACTCGAATGTCTTCCGGTACTCGGTATTGGGCAAAAATACCGAAAGACCAAAATCACTGGGCGATATCGTCAGCGCCAGGTCCTGACTGACGCTAAAGTGCTCAACTTGCCAAACTTTTAAATTGAACGCCAACTGCCAAAGGTTGCCAGCCAACGGATATAATCGGACATAATTGATAAAAGCAGACGGTGCACTCAGGCTCACTTTGACGATTTCCTGGCCCACGCGCGTCGTCAGCGTTCGCTGTTGATACTCCGTGTTATCCAACGTACCCATGAAACTTTGCAGGTCTGCGTCCGACACGCTGAACCAACTGCGCAAACGTGAAGGCTGCAGCATCGATTCTGGCGTCATGCCCGGGAAGTACTTTGTGAACTTCTCATCGGCGTTGGCTTCATTGATCGCGTCCGTCAGCAACGCTCGCAGTGCCGGCGAAATAGCATAACGAAGGCAGGCCAGCGAGGTGTCATCCAGGTATTTGGCATACTGTGGCGCCGCCTGCAGATGCGAGAAATCCGAATCGTTGAGGGCAAAGGCCTGGCACAGACGACTGTGCTGAACATGATAGGGCGTGCCACTGGTACCCACCTCGGTAGCCAGCGCCTTGTGCACTTCATCATCGCTGAGCGTCGTTCTGTTGGAAGGGGCAAGCGCTTTGCTTGCGCTGCTGAGCAGTATTTCATTCGACAGGTTCAACGCGCTGATCGGCGTGTCAAGGTTCTCCTGACTTAACAGCAACTGCTTCAAGTCTGGGCGGCGATCGTCGATGTGAAAGGGGCTGCTTTCTGGATACAGACTCTTCGCCTGACGGTAGAGCTCGACGGCGTACGCTGCTGGCGAGAACATCGAGGATACCTGCCCAGGGGCGCTGAATTGTTTCGCGCCCGTGTCGCGCCAGTCGGGCTTGACGGAGAGAGATCTCGTCATTAACTGGGGTGCTTCTTGTACTTGACGAAGTGCAATGGGTACCAGTGGAGACACTTGGATGATAGCGTTTTTTCCATCAATCAACTGCGTGTCACACGCCTTGCGTACTTCTGCGTGCAACTGCTCGGCATCCTCTGCATCCATCGGAGTGCTCAGTTGTTCGTGCAGTTCGTCGAGCGAAAGCTCACCCAGCTGCGTCAAATAATTTTCGCCCTTGCCGGCAATCAAGGAATTGAGTCGATCAGAATACTGCTCAGCCATGACAACACCTCGTAAAAACTACGAACTCATAATGAGTTCAATTCACGTGAGCAGCCATGAACTATGACGCCCCCGTTCGTTTACAGCGAAAGTCATGGGAGACATCATTTAAGGAATGTTAGAGCGCGCCAATAGGGAAACTTATACCCCCGAAAAATACCGTGTAAGGTTAATCCAAACCCGGCTTCTTCTTTTTCAACAAAAGGTATGTATTAAGCCGCCAAGTTCTACTTGACGGCGAGTCTGTGCAAGCTGACAGCACAGTCGATGGATTCAGCGCAGAAGGGCCTGAATTTGCTGGTGCAGGGTATCCAGGTCAAACGGCTTGGCCAGAATTGGCGCCTTGCGGGCAATCGGGCTACCCGACTCCAGGATCTCTGCCGGGTACCCGCTGATGAAGATCACCTTCAAATCGGGGCGCAACTTGACTGCAGGCTCGGCGATCTCCACCCCGGAAATACCGCCCGGCAAGCGAAAATCGGTCACCATCAAATCCAGGTGCGGCTTGCTCGCCAGGATCGCAAACGCCTGTTCACCGTCTTCGGCCACCAGCACGTGGTACCCCTCGCCTGCCAGGTAATCCCGCAGGATCATACGAATCGCCGGTTCGTCCTCGACCACCAGCACCACATCTTGTGCATCTTCACTCATGACAACAACGCCTTGGAATTCATACAGTTGGCCATCTGACCCCCGGCTCAGGCAGAGGTTGCTCGCACCGGGTCTTTTTGTCCTTTCAACCGTGTCAACGGTAATTGCAGGCTGAACGTGGCGCCCTTGCCCTCTTCACTTTCGACCTGGATCTGCCCGCCGTGGGCCTGCACGATCTGCTCCGAAATATACAGACCCAACCCCAATCCACCACTGGCCTGTTGCGTGGCCACACGCTCGAACTGCTGGAAGATCCGCCGTTGGTTGGCTCCGCTGATGCCGATACCCTGGTCCTGGACTTGTACCCAAGCACTGCCCTGCTGCTCGAATACCCGTACCGCGACCGGCTGGCGTTCGCCATACCTCAATGCATTGGACAACAGATTGGCTACTACTTGTTCAATCCGGAATTCGTCCCATTCCCCCTGCAGTGGCTCGCAGGGTTGCAGCTCGATGTGGGTGTCCAGCGCCGTGGCCTGGGCGGCGAAGTTCTCCACCAGGCCGCGCACCAGTTGGCTGAGGTCGAACACTTTGGGCCGCAGCGACAATTTGCCGGTGCGGATGCGCGAGACATCAAGCATGTCCTCGATCAGCCGAATCAGGCTGTTGATCTGCCGCTCGTCACGCTCGACCATGGCCTGCAGCTTGTCGGCGCTGAACGCGTCGAGATTGCCGCGGGCCAGGTGCATCTTGCGCAGCTGGGTTTCCAGGATCAGGCCGTTGAGCGGCGTGCGCACCTCGTGCGAGACGATCGACATGAAGTCGTCGCGCATACGCACCGCATGTTCTAGTTCGCCGCGCGCCACTTGCAACTGGGTCAACAGCAGCTCCTGCTCCTGACGGCTGCGTTCCAGCGCCTGCAACTGGCGGTCGAGCACCTTGCGCTGGCGGTACAGGTCGACGAACACCGAGACCTTGCTCTTCACCGCCAGGGTCTCGAGCGGCTTGTGCAGGAAGTCCACCGCGCCGCTTTCGTAGCCTTTGAAGGCGTAGTTCATTTCTCGCCCGGCAGCGGTGACGAAAACGATGGGGATATTGCGGGTCTTTTCCGTGCCACGCATCAACTCGGCCAACTCGAAGCCGTTCATGCCAGGCATTTGCACGTCGAGGATCGCCAGGGCGAACTCGTGCTCCAGCAACAACGACAAGGCCGCTTCCGCAGACTGGGCCTGGTGCACCTCGCGGTCATCGCCCTGAATCAGGGCGCCGAGGGCCAGCAGGTTTTCCGGCAGGTCGTCGACGATCAGCAGTTTGGCGGGAGTGTGGCTTAGCATGCGCTGGATTCCAGGGTAGCGAGCAACTGCCCGATACCGCTCAGAGAAAGAATATGGTCGGGCTGGTGCAGGGCCAATGCGGCCTCCGGCATCAGCGCCACCTGGGCATCGCGGGGGTCCTGGACCACGGTCCGGCCGCCGCTGTTCTTGATATAGGCAAGGCCTTTGGCGCCGTCTTCATTGGCCCCGGTCAGCAAGATGCCAAGCAGGCCGTCACCGTACGCATCGGCCGCCGAGATGAACAGGAAATCGATTGCCGGGCGGGAGAAATGCACCGGTTCCTCCTGGCTCAAGGACAGGCGCAAATCCTGCTCCACCGACAAGTGATAACCCGGCGTCGCAACGTAGATCTGCCCTGAGGCAATGGCTTCCTTGTCGCAGGCCTCGCGCACGGGTCGGTGCAGGCGACGCGCCAGTACTTCGGCGAGGTGGCTATGGCGGTCATCCGGTAAGTGCAGCACGCACAGCACCGGCGTGGCAAATGCCGCTGGCAAGCTTCCGAGCACCTGGAACAGCGCCTGCACGCCGCCCGCCGAGGCACCGATCACCACCGCGCGTACGCCGTTCATGATTTTCGGTAGATCCGTTCAGGCTTGACCAGCGGCTCGAAGCGGTCGCTGTATGCCGAGAAATCCACCGACTCCTTGCTGCCCAACACCAGGAAGCCGCGGTGGCACAACGAGTCGTGGAACAGCCCCAAGGCCCGATCCTGCAGGTCCTTGTTGAAGTAGATCAGCACATTGCGGCACGACACCAACTGGGTTTCGGAGAACACGCTGTCGGTGGCCAGGCTGTGATCGGCAAAGGTCACGTTGTCGCGCAGGCTGCTGTCCATGATGGCGTTGCCGTACGCTGCGGTGAAGTACTCGGCAAAGTCGCGCCGCCCGCCGGCCAGACGGTAGTTCTCCTCATACTCGCGCATGCTCTGCATCGAGTAGATACCCTGCTTGGCCTTGTCCAGCGAGCGTGGGTTGATGTCGGTGGCGTATATGATGGTGCGTTCGAGCAGGCCTTCCTCGCGTAGCAGGATGGCCATTGAGTACACCTCCTCACCGGTGCTGCACCCGGCGATCCAGATCTTGATCGACGGCCAGGTGCGCAGCAGCGGCACCACCTCAACGCGCAGGGCGAGGAAATGGCTCGGGTCGCGAAACATCTCGCTGACCGGGATGGTCAGGAACTGCAACAACTGCATGAACATGCCCGGGTCGTGCAGCACCCGTTCCTGCAGGGCAGACACCGTCAGGCAGTCGAACTGGCGCAGGGCATGGAGGATCCGGCGCTTGATCGAAGCGCCGGAATAATTGCGGAAATCGTAGCTGTACTTGAGGTAGATCGCCTCGATCAGTAGCCGGATCTCGATGTCGGTGTTGCGCTCGCTAGTCAAATTCGCTCCAGTTGCGGTAGCCACACGCGGATCAACGAGAACAGACGGTCCAGGTCGATCGGTTTGGCCAGGTAATCATTGGCACCCGCCTGCAGGCAGCGCTGCTGGTCGTCCTTCATCGCCTTGGCGGTCACGGCAATGATCGGCAGCTTGCGCCAACGCGCTTGCTGGCGGATCAGGCGAGTGGCCTCGAAGCCGTCCATTTCCGGCATCATCACATCCATCAGCACCAGGTCGATGTCGTCATGCTGCTCCAGGCGCTCGATGGCCTCGCGCCCGTTGCGGCCGATCTCGACGATGGCGCCCTTGTGCTCCAGGGCACTGGTGAGGGCGAAGATATTACGCACATCGTCGTCGACCAGCAGTATCTTGCGGCCCTCGAACACCTTGTCGCGACTGCGTGCGGTCTTGAGCATGCGCTGGCGTTCATGGGACAACTGCGATTCGACTTTGTGCAGGAACAGCGTCACTTCGTCGAGCAGGCGTTCCGGCGAGCGAGCGCCCTTGATGATGATCGAGCGCGAATACTTGAGCAGGTCGGTCTCTTCTTCGCGGGTGAGGTTGCGCCCGGTGTAGACGATCACCGGCGGGAACGAGCGGATATCCTCGGCGGTCATGCGCTTGAGCAGCTCGTTACCGAGCATGTCGGGCAGCTTGAGGTCGATGATCATGCAGTCATAGATGTTCTCGCGCAACAGCGCCAGGGCATCCTGGGCCATGGCCACGGCGGTGATCTCGACATCGTCGTCACCGATCAGGCGGGCGATGCTCTCGCGCTGCAGGTCATCATCCTCCACCAGCAGGATATGCTTGAGCTTCTGCGTCAGCTTCGCTTCCAGGCGGGCGAATACTTCCTTGAGCTCTTCACGGCTGGTCGGTTTGACCGCGTAGCCCACCGCGCCCATGTGCATGGCCGCCTCGACGCGGTCTTCCACGGAAATGATGTGCACCGGAATATGCCGGGTGGCGGCCAGCTCTTTCAAGCGCTGTAGCACGGTCAGGCCGGAGTGGTCGGGCAGGCGCATGTCCAGCAGGATCGCATCGGGGATGAATTGTGCGGCCAGCGCAAAGCCCTCGTCCGCGCCCTGGGCCACCAGGCAGCTGTAGCCCAGCTCGTGGGCCAAGTCGAAGAGGATGCGGGCGAAGTTCGGCTCGTCCTCGATCACCAGGATGCACCGGTTGTTGAACGGCGCCCGCTCGCGGTCGTCGGCGAACGCCGGTGCCGCCAGTTTCGGCGCCACGGCCGTGGCGACCTTGGGGGCTGGTGGCAGGCTGTCTACTGCTGGGCGCAAGCTCAGGGCCTCGAATTCATCGGCCTCGGCCTCGTAACGCTCCGGAACGATCAGGCTGAACACGCTGCCCTGCCCCGGGCTGCTGTCGACGCTGATTTGCCCACCCAGCAAGTGCGCCAGGTCGCGGGAAATCGACAGGCCAAGGCCGGTACCGCCGTAGCGGCGGTTGCTGCTGCCGTCGACCTGGTGGAAGGCGCCGAAGATCGCCTGCTGCTGGTCGGCGGCAATGCCAATGCCCGAATCGCGGACGGCGAAGACGATGCCGGTGCCCGCTTGGTGGCTGATGTTAAGGCTAACCTGGCCGTGGTCGGTGAACTTGATGGCGTTGGACAGCAGATTCTTGAGAATCTGCTCCAGGCGCTGGCGGTCGGTGAACAGCGTGACGGGCACCTGCGGCTCGACCTTGACCTCGAAGCTCAGGCCCTTGTGTTCGGCCAACGGCAGGAACATGCCGCGCAGGCCTTCGACCAGGCGCTCCAGCTGAGTGGTTTCGGGGCGTACTTCAAGCTTGCCGGCCTCGACCTTGGCGATGTCGAGGATGTCGTTGATCAGGTTCAGCAGGTCGTTGCCGGCCGAGTAGATGGATTCGGCGAACTTGACCTGTTCGCCACTGAGGTTGCCCTCGCCGTTCTCGGCCAGCAGCTTGGCCAGGATCAGCGAGCTGTTGAGCGGGGTACGCAGCTCGTGGGACATGTTGGCGAGGAATTCGGACTTGTACTTGCTCGAACGCTGCAAGTCGTCGGCGCGGGCCTGCAGCTCTTCCTGGGCCTGGCTCAGTTCGTCGTTCTTGCGGTCCAGGGCATCGGTGCGCTCGGACAACTGCTCGTTGGTCTGCTCCAGCTCCGCCTGTTGGGTTTCCAGGTGGGCCTGGGACTCCTTGAGCACGCGCGACTGCTCTTCGAGCTCTTCGTTGGCGGTCTTGAGCTCTTCCTGCTGCACCTGCAGTTCTTCGTTGAGCTGTTGGGTTTCGGCCAGCACTTCCTGCAAGCGCTGGCGGTAGCGGGCGCTTTCGATGGACATGCCGAGGTTGCCGCCGACCCGCTCCAACAGCTCGTCGTCACGCACCTGCAGCGGGCGCAGGAAGCCCAGTTCGACAACGCCGTTGATCTGGCCGTCGTCGCTGGCTGGCATCAGCAGGGCGCTGCGCGGGAGCCCGTTGCCCAGGCCGGAGCTGAGGCGGTAATAATCCTCAGGCAAGTCGTCCAGACGCAACAGCCGGCCCTCACGCACCGCTTGGGCGAGCAGGCCATCGTGGGCCGCCAGCACCTGCTCGCGCGCCTGCTCTTCGGCGTCCAGGCCGTAGCTGGCCACCCGTACTAGACGGCCATGGCCATCGCGCACGTACACGGCGCCGACCACGCTGCCCAGGTAGCTGGCGAAGAAACGCAGGATGTTGTCGCCCAACATCGGCAGGGTCAACTGGCCCAGCACCTGCTCGGCCAGTTGGGTCTGGCCGTTGCGCAGCCAGGCCTGGTGCTCCAGGCGTTCGGCCGAGCGCTGTTGGGCCTTGAGGTTGTCGTCATAACTGCCCGACAGGGCCAGCAGATCACGCCGGCCCAAGTACGCCAGCAGTGCGCTGAGGCCGACGATGAGCAGCACGAAGGCGGTGATTGCGGTGACCGTGACTGAACTGACCTTTTCATTTCGGGTCATGCGCAATTGCTGTTCGGTACCGATCAGGTCGTCGAATTCCTTGCGGATCTCGTCGGTAATGCGCTTGCCACGGCCGTTGCTGACCGATTCACGGTAATCGCCACCGTTACGGCGCTGGTTGATCATTTCGCTGCCGAAATCATTCCAGGCCTGCTGCAAGGCAACCAGCCGATCAATGCGGTCGACCTGCTGCGGGTTGTCCTCGACCATGCCACGCAAACTGTTGAGGCTGCCCTGAATCTTTGGCTTGGCCACCTCGTAGGGGTCGAGGAAACGCTCGTCACCGGTGATCAGGAAACCGCGCATGCCAGTTTCCATGTCGATCGACAGTTTCACCGTCTCGTTGGCATTGCCGATCACCCGATCGGTGTGCTCGACCCATTGCATGGCCGAAAGCAGGTAGCTGATCACCGCGACAAAGGCCACGGCACCGAGCAGGCCCACCCCCAGGGGCAGGCCAATGTTGCGGCTCAACAGCTTGCGGAAGCTTTGCTGGTCCATCGAGGCTGCTTGAATCATGTGAAGACGCCCGAGCGAAAAAAGTCCATTGAACGGTGTGGCGGAAATTGTCTCTGCTGCATGCCGCCGCGCTCACCGGTTAACAAGCGAGTCTAACCAGCTTTGCCGGCTTCGGCAGGGCATTTAGCCAGTATTTGAAGACAGGGTTCGTCAATCGTTCCCTCCTTTTGCAACGATCGGTATCCTGAGGGAACTTCTGCCGCCGCCTGGCGCACAGAATAAAGACATTCTTCTGGTACAGGATCACACAATGCACCTCTTGGTAGTCGAAGATGACGACATCGTCCGTATGCTGATGGTCGAAGTGCTCGACGAACTGGGCTATACGGCCATCGAGGCGGACTGCGCCAATGCTGCACTGAAGATTCTAGAGGATGCCGACCAGCCCTTGGCGCTATTGATGACTGATGTCGGCCTGCCGGACATGCGCGGCGAGGAACTGGCCGCCAAGGCGCGTGAACTGCGGCCGCTGTTGCCAGTGCTGTTCGCCAGCGGCTATGCCGAGAGCCTCAATGTCCCCGCAGGGATGCACATGATCGGCAAACCGTTCAGCATCGATCAGTTGCGTGACAAGGTGGTCGGAATTCTGGGTACGGCCTGACAGCCATCCAGCTCTACAATTCCCGCCGCAACAGGTAGGTATCCATGATCCACCCTCTGCGTGCTCTCGCCTCTTCCCGCACCGCCATGATCCGGGCCTTGACCACTTGCAATGGCCCGGCAATCAACACCTCGTCATCCGTCCCCAGGTAAGCGCCCCAGTAGATCACCAGCGCTGGATCCTCGAGGGCGGCAAATGCGCACTGGCCATCGAGCATCACCACCACGTTGTCGAGCCTGCCCTGCTCCGCCAGGCGGCGGCCTGGCAGTACCAGTAGCGGCTCGCCAACGCGGTTGAGTGGCACTTGGTGTCGAGCTGCCAGGGCCTGCACACTGCTGATACCGGGGATGACCTCCAGGCGCAACGAGACGCCACGCTCGCGAACCAATTGGAGAATGCGCAAGGTGCTGTCATACAGGCCAGGCTCGCCCCACAACAGGAACGCGCCTATGTCCTCGGCGCCCAGCTCATCGAGAATGAACCGGGCATACAGCGCAGCTCGCTGGCGATGCCAGTCCTGGACCGCGGCCACATAATCGCTGGCCTCGACATCGCGCTGCGGGTCCGCTACCTGCACCAGGCGATAGCCACCTTCGGGCCGGTAGCGGTCGAGCATCGATGTGCGCAGGCGTACGAGTTCATCTTTGTCCGAGCCCTTGTCGAGTACGAAAAACACCGTGGCGCGGTGCAGCGCTTCGACCGCTTCATAGGTGACCTGACGCGGATCACCCGGGCCAATGCCTATCAACAGCAATTGTTTCATGGCACCGTCCGGTGTATCGGCTACAGAATAGAGAAGTTATAGCTGACAATAACCCGGGTCTCGTCCATGTCCCGCGCCCACTTCTCGTAGTTGCTGCGGTACGTGGAATTGCGCAGGCGCACGTTGACATCCTTGAACGTGCCGCTTTGCACCTGGTATTTGAACTCGGTGTCGCGCTCCCATTCCCTGCCCTCGGCGTTACTGCCCGGGACCTTGACGTGGTCACCGTTGATGTACCGGGTGAAAAAGGTCAAGCCATGCACGCCGAGGGCCTTGAAGTCATAGTCGTAACGCAGTTGCCAGGAGCGTTCCTGGGCGGCGGCGAAGTCGTTGACCTGGGCATAGTTGACCAGGTAGGGGTTGCTGCCGTCGAGGTACGGCATGGCGCTTTCGCCATACATGCGCTGCCAGCCTACGCTGAGCCTGTGGCCATCCAGACTGTAGCCGAGCATGCCGCTGAAGGCGCGGTGGTCGATTGCGCCCGCACGGGCATTGCCGATGTCGTCACTCTTGATCAGGCGCAGGTCGGCCGACAGGTTGCCGACCGACAGTGGCTGGCTGGCCACCAGGCCGAGAAAGTGCTGGCGATAGATGTTTTCCAGCTTGGCCACTTGGTACTGGGCACTGAGCCGGTCATTGAAGCGATAGTCGAGCCCGGCCAGGTCGAAGTGGTCGGCTTCGATATCGCAGGCATAGCGCTTGTTCTTGCAGTGCACGCGAATGTCCTGGCGATCAGTAGAATCGCGTGCGGTGTAGGTGTTCAGCCGGGCCAGGGTGAATTTCAGGTCACGCACTTCCTCAGAGGTGAGCATGGCGCCGTGAAACATCGTCGGCAACAAACGACCATCGTTGTACTTCACCAAGGGCAGGTCCGGCATCATCGAGCCGTATTTGAGCACGCTGTTGGACACCTTGACCTTGGCCGCCACGCCCACTTTTGCGTATTGGTCGGCGGAATGTCGCGGGTCATGCCCTGAAGACGGCAGCAAACCGCTGTTGCTGTCCGCAGGGCTGGAATCGAGTTTGAAACCGAACATGCCCAGCGCATCCACGCCAACGCCTACCGGGCCCTGGGTAAAACCGGACTGTACATTGAGAATGAAGCCTTGCGCCCATTCTTCCCGCTTGGACGCGCCCTGGCTGGAACTGCTGTGGCCGTCACGAAAATCCCGGTTGAAGTAGACATTGCGTGCTTCGACCGTGGCGCGGCTGTCTTCAAGAAAACCGGCGGCCTGGACTTGTGTGCCGGTGCACAACAGCAACAGGCCGGCAACACGGCGCCCGGAGGCGAGAGGAAAGGGGGCAAACATGCGAGGGAACATCCAAAGTAAGGCAAATAATCAAGACGTAACGAATCACTGTCACGCTGAGGCGACGCGGCCGAACAACACCCGGCCATCATCTGAAATGATCGCGCAAAGGCTCTGGCACAGGCCATTGGACCATGGTCTAGCGGCGCGAGAGTGCGCCGCTAAAAACGCTCGAAATTACCGCGCGAAAAACTTGCAAAGTTCCCGTATTACTTGGAAAAGTTTGCAGTTTACCCAACTGCTACTAATGTCTACACTCGATATCAGCGAACAGTTTCACCCACCCGCGTGGCCGGCGTTATTTGCCTTCAATGTTCGTCACGCCCCGCCACGGATGACGTACAGGAGTGATTACAGTGTCCAGACTTGCAGAGTTTCGTGCTGCCGAAAAAGCGCTCCAGGAACAGATGGCTCAACTGGAGGCGCTGAAAAAGGATGCCGGCCTAAAACGCGAAATCGAATTCGAGCAGAAACTAGTCGGCCTGATGAAAAGCTATGACAAAAGTCTGCGCGATATCATCGCCATCCTCGACCCCAAGGCCGTGACCCGAGGCGCAGCCAGTGCACCGAAACAACAGCGCCGACCGCGCGTGGTGAAAGTGTACGAGAACCCGCATACCGGTGAGCTGATAGAGACCAAAGGCGGTAACCACCGCGGCCTCAAGGCGTGGAAAGAACAGTATGGGGCGGGCACCGTGGAAAGTTGGCTGCGCTGATGAAACGTCAACGCGTGCTTCACACTTTTTTCACAAGGGCTGGCTCAATATCGAGACAGCTAAAGGATTAGCGACCCCATCACGCGCCCGCACATGCGGGCCTCTCTTCCAGCGCCCTGCCTTGTGCAGGGCGCTTTCATTTGCGCAATCGCTTCACTGCCGTATCATGGCTCGCCTGTCTTTTCTGCTGGCCCCGGTGCCAGCCTCGACTCTGGAGCACCCATGAGCCTGCACGATCTGCAAACACTACCAGGCGTCACAGCACAGCCTGACGTTGCCACCGCCAAATTCGTCTTCAACCACACCATGCTGCGGGTCAAGGACATCGAGAAATCGCTGGATTTCTATACCCGCGTGCTGGGTTTTCGCCTGGTCGACAAGCGTGATTTCCCGGAAGCGGCCTTCAGCCTCTACTTCCTGGCCCTGGTCGACCCAGCGCAGATTCCCGCCGACGACGCCGAACGCCACCAGTGGATGAAGTCCATCCCTGGCGTGCTGGAGCTGACCCACAACCACGGCACCGAAAACGATCCGGAATTCACCTACCACAACGGCAACACTGACCCGCGCGGTTTTGGTCATATCTGCATTTCCGTACCGGATGTACGCGTCGCCTGCGCCCGCTTCGAGGCATTGAACGTGCCGTTCCAGAAACGCCTGGCCGACGGCCGCATGAATCACCTGGCGTTCGTCAAGGATCCGGACGGTTACTGGGTCGAAGTGATCCAGCCAGCCGAGCTCAAGGGCTGATTCACCGGTACGCGCTCGTCGGGCCGGGAACTCCCGGCCCCTCGCTGTGGTATATGAAGGTAAGCGCTTCACTAGCCACAGCGAGGTAAGGACGATGCAATCTCTTCACTGTGAATACCGCGACCACACCATCACCGCCAGTGTGATGCCCCATCCCGACTGCCCCCTCCCCTATGCCGCCGGCTGCCTGATCACCGATCCGCAAGGCCACACCAGCAAGCGGATTTCAATGCCGATGAAGTTTTTCTCAGACCTTGAGAATGCGCAGCATGTCTCATTGGCCCATGGCCGCGCCTTGGTGGATGAACAGTTGGACAAGGGGCATAAAGCGTTTTGACGTGTTGTCGGTGCCGGCCTAGATATCGCGTGCGTAAGCCACTGCAGCGTCAACCTGTTCCTGCGTAGGCCGCACCCCGGTATAAAGTACGAATTGCTCCAGGGCTTGTAACGCAATGACCTCCAGCCCAGTGATCACCGACTTGTCCAACGCCTGTGCCCGGCGAATCAGCGGTGTATTCGCCGGCATCGCCACCACGTCGAATACCCACTCGGCCGCTGCAATGGCGTTTTCACTGAATGCCAGCGCTTCGGCCTCTGGCCCTCCCGCCATCCCAATCGGCGTCACGTTCACCAGCATCGGCGGGCACCGGTCCCCCAGCTCGGCGACCCATCTATAACCACAGGCATCCGCCAGTTGTCGCCCGGCCTGCTCGTTGCGGGCGACGATGATGCCTTCGCTGAATCCGGCATCACGCAGCGCGCTGGCGACTGCCTTGGCCATGCCGCCACTGCCGCGCAAGGCGAAAGCGGTGGCCGGATCGACCTCACGTTGTTCGAGCAACTGCCGTACCGCCAGGTAATCGGTGTTATAGGCCTTCAGATGACCATCACGATTGACCAGCGTGTTGACAGACTCGATGGCAGCAGCTGACGGATCAACCT
The DNA here is from genome assembly GCF_055584805.1 of Pseudomonas sp. NPDC090752. Taxonomy (NCBI): domain Bacteria; kingdom Pseudomonadati; phylum Pseudomonadota; class Gammaproteobacteria; order Pseudomonadales; family Pseudomonadaceae; genus Pseudomonas; species Pseudomonas sp. NPDC090752. The sequence continues at coordinate 39,734 of NZ_JBVJLI010000024.1, forward strand.
CATCCACCAACGCCATGCAAGCTTCCTTGTAGGGCATCGATACCCCACAACCGCGAATGCCCAGCGCACGAATCCCCGCCACAGCGGCCGGCAAGTCATCGGTGCTCATCGCTTTGTAGTAATAGTCCAGACCCAACTGCTGATAGAGGTGGTTATGGAAGCGCACACCGAATGTCCCGGGCCGGCCGGCCAAGGAAATGCACAGTACCGTGTTTCTGCTGGGAGTTACCAACATAACCTGCTCCTAATCCATAACTGAATCGTTTATTCAGCGTATCAGACCGCACTGCTTGCTGCCCTTCAACCTTGGGTAACCGTTGATAAAGCTAATGAGCACTATTGAGCGAGTTGATTTCAAAGCCTGCTGGCTGCTGCGTAAGGTAGGGCCATGTTTTACAGGAGGTCCCCATGGCCACTATCCAGATCATGTCCGTCATCGGCAGCGCTGTTCCCCCTACCCTGCGTGAAAAAGGTTTGCTGGCTTGCTGGTACCTGATGCGCAACGGCGAAGCGGTGAGCGGCCCGCTGGCCACCCGAGCCTCTGCCCAGGCACTGGCCGAGCAATGGCGGGACAATCGCTTGATCGCCTGACCGAATTTGTTGTGCGTTGCTCCCTACGCGTGTTCTGACCCGCCCTTTGGCGGGTCTTTTTTTGCCGCCACAAACCGACGAACGGGACCGGACTAACCGTTACAGCATGAAGCTTTTTTCATTTCGAAGGGCAAGTACAACGAGCATTCGACAGCCGTTCGGCCATACTCCAGAATGCGAGCGGTTTAAAGGGGGAAACCCTCGCACAGCCAACGACATACCAACTTTTAGTGAGCCTCATTGTGAAAACATCCCTGTCCATCCTCAGCCTATTGCTGTTGCTCACAGGTACAGCGACCCTGCCGTCGACCGCTGCTGCACAACCCCCAGCCCAGAATCAACGCGACCCTGCCAAGCTGCATCTGGCCTCAGGCAGCGCCTTGCTGATCGACCTGAACACCAACCAGGAGCTGTATTCCAGTCACGCCGACCGTGTGGTGCCGATCGCCTCGGTGACCAAACTGATGACGGCGATGGTGGTGCTGGATGCCAAGCTGCCGATGGACGAGATGCTCACCATGACCATCGCTAACAATCCGGACATGAAAGGCGTCTATTCGCGTGTGCGCCTGGGCAGCGAGCTCAACCGCCGCGAGACTTTGCTGATCACCTTGATGTCGTCGGAAAACCGCGCCGCCACCGCCCTGGCCAACCACTACCCTGGCGGCTATCCGGCCTTCATCAAGGCGATGAACGCCAAGGCTCGCAGCCTGGGCATGGCGCATACCCGCTATGTCGAACCGACCGGCCTGTCGACGCAGAACGTTTCCAGCGCTCGCGATCTCGCCAAACTGCTGATGGCGTCGCGCAAGTACCCGATGCTGAGCGAGCTGTCGACCACCCGGGAAAAAACCGTGGCCTTCCGCAAGCCCAACTACACGCTGGGCTTCCGTAATACCGACCATCTGGTGAACAAGAGCAACTGGGACATCAAGCTGACCAAGACCGGGTTCACCAACGAGGCTGGCCATTGCCTGGTGCTGCTGACGCGCATGGACAACCGCCCGGTGGCCATGGTGATCCTCGACGCCTTCGGCAAGTACACCCATTTCGCCGATGCCAGCCGCATGCGCCAGTGGCTGGAGACCGGCGCGGCCAAGCCGGCGCCGGCGGTGGCGATGCAATACAAATCGGATCGGCAGAACAAGAGCCGCCTGGCCTCCGATTGAGGTGATCGCGCCATTCGCGGGTTACGCCGCGAATGGCCTGCACAAGCCACTCAAGCCTGCGTGCTGACCATCCCGCCAGCGCTGCTGCCACCAGTCTTTTGCAAGGCCTCGAGCAACTGAGCCGTCGCCTGCATGATTTCGCCATTGATTGTGGCAATGCTCGCCTGCTTGGCGCTGACCAGTACAGTCTTGGTGGTTTCTTCCATCTTCTGCGCCATCAGGTCGGCAAGTTGCTTTTGCTCTTCGGCCATCTGCTTCTGCAGCTTTTTGATCATCTCGCGCAATTGCGTGATATGCGCAGGCTCGGAGCTCCCGCCGCTTTCCTGAGCACCCTGCGCGCCGCCGCCTGCTTGGGCCTTGCTGGTGTCCGTCGATGCGGTCGACGACCCACTCTTCTGCGCATCCTCGGTCTTTTCCGTTTCGCTGCTGGCAGCCTGGGCGGTAGCCATTGATTGCGCCGACACGTTGTTGATGGTGATTGCCGCAATACCGGTCATGTTCTTTTCCTTGCTTTGAAAATGGGTCCATGCGTTAGCTTGCCTATCGGCCATTGCGCGTAAAGCTTGAACTCTCCAAGCGCATTCCCTGCGCCGCCCCTCAGTAAATTCCCCACAACGTGGCTCGTTCCCAACAATGTACTCGCGCAGGAGCCGGAGCACCGGCAGGCGCTCACATTCGACCATTATGGAATCGCAGCCATGAGCCAGTCTTCAAACCCGGAAACCATCAAGGATCTGATCGGCGTGGGCTTCGGCCCTTCCAACCTGGCCTTGGCCATCGCCCTGGAAGAGCTCGCCCAGACCAACGGCCACGCCCTCGATGCACTGTTCATCGACAAGCAGAAGGACTACCGCTGGCATGGCGAAACCCTGGCCACCCAGAGCGAACTGCAGATCTCGTTCCTCAAGGACCTGGTCTCGCTGCGCAACCCCACCAGCCCATACAGCTTCGTCAACTACCTGCACCAGAAACAACGCCTGGCCGACTTCATCAACCTCGGCACCTTCTACCCGTGCCGCCTGGAGTACAACGATTACCTGCGCTGGGCCGCCGATCATTTCGCCACCCAGTCCGTCTACGGTGAAGAGGTGCTGCGCATCGAGCCTGAGTTGAAAACCGGCCGTGTCGAGCATCTGCGCCTGGTATCGCGCGATACCCAAGGCCGTGAATACAGCCGCCGTGCCCGCTCGGTAGTGGTCGGCAGCGGCGGCACACCGAAAATTCCTGAAAAGTTCGGGGCGTTCAAGGACGATCCACGGGTCTTCCACCACTCCCAGTATCTGAGCAGCCTGAACAAGCTGCCGTGCGCCGAAGGCAAGCCGATGCGCATCGCGGTGATCGGCTCTGGCCAAAGCGCCGCCGAAGCGTTCATCGACCTCAACGACAGCTACCCATCGGTCAAGGTCGACATGGTGCTGCGCGGTTCCGCGCTCAAACCGGCCGACGACAGCCCGTTCGTCAACGAGATCTTCTCGCCGGATTACACCGACCTGGTGTACAACGAGCCGGCCGAGCAACGTGCCAAGCTGCTCGGTGAGTACCACAACACCAACTACTCGGTGGTCGACCTCGACCTGATCGAGCGCATCTACGGCATTCTCTATCGCCAGAAGGTCTCGCACCAGTTCCGCCACAACGTGCTCTGCCGCCGCCAGGTAGAAGCGGTAGTCGCCACCCGCGACGGCATCGAGCTGACCCTGCGCGACTTGGCCACCGACCAGCATCAAACCCATCGTTACGATGCGATCATCCTTGCCACCGGCTATGAGCGCCGCTCGCACCGCGACCTGCTGGCACCACTGGCGGGCTATCTGGAAGACTTCGCCGTCGACCGCAACTACCGGGTACTGGCCAGCCCAGACCTGCAAGCCTCGGTGTACCTGCAAGGCTTCTGCGAACACAGCCACGGCCTGAGCGACACCCTGCTGTCGGTGCTGCCGTCCCGCGCCGCTGAGATTGGCCAGGCGCTCTACCACGACCTGGCCCGCCAACAGGGCAAAGTGCAACCGGCCGTCGCCTTGACCAGCGCCTGACCCCTCTCCCTGCTCCACCAAAAGCCGGCAGGGTGCCAAGCGCGCCCTGCCGGCTTTGGGCTTTCTGAAACATTTGCTTGCATTTAAATTGGCAGGATTTCCATTCTCATTCGTCTTTATCAATGCAGCCACAATGGTTGGGCATATGCTCGACCCTCATTTTCAGAAGACCGACCGATGGCCAAATCAAGCAAAAAATCCAAGTCCAAACTGTGGTTCCTGGTACACAGCTGGCTCGCCCTGCCGATCTGGTTCTTCGTGCTGATCGTCTGCTTCACCGGCATGCTCGCTGTGGTCAGTCAGGAAATCGTATGGCTGGCCAACCCAGATGTGCGCGCCAGCCAGCCCAACGACAGCGCAGAGCGCCTAAGTTTCCAGCAAGTGCTGACTGCCCTGAACAAGGCTGAACCCGAGATGGTCGTGCGCTCCCTGAGCCAACCGGACGGGGACCACTTTGCCCTCAACGCGCGTGTCACCCTGCCAGACGGCACCACCCCGACCCTCTTCGTAAACCCATACACGGGTGCGATACAGGGCAAGGCACCCGACTTCAACTTCGAAGGCTTTACCCGCGCCCTGCACGGTTGGTGGCTGGTACCGTTCACCAGCGGATTCAGCTGGGGCTGGTACCTGGTATCGCTGCTGGGGCTACCGATGCTGGCGTCGCTGGTCACCGGCCTGGTGGTCTACAAGAAATTCTGGAAAGGCTTCTTCAAACCCATTCGCACAGGCCACGGTTCGCGCATCTTCTGGGGCGACCTGCATCGCCTGGCCGGCGTCTGGTCGATCTGGTTCATCGCCGTCATCTCGATTACCGGCACCTGGTTCCTGATCCAGGCGATCCTGTTCGATAACCACATCACCATCTCCAGCGAACCCATCGTGCCGGTCATCGCCCGTGAGCAGGTGCCGCTGAGCGCAGATGGCAGCCCGGTACCGCGCATCGACCTGGACGAAGCCGCGCGCATCGCCGGGCTGGCCATCCCAGGCCTGGACATCAGCTTCGTGTCGCTGCCGGCCACGGCCTATAGCCATATCGACATGGGCGGGCGCGGCTGGTACCCATTGATGTTCCAAAGTGCAGCGGTCAACCCCTACACCCGCAACGTGGACAGCCAGTTCCTGCTCAGCGACCGCAGCGCCCTGGAATTCGTCACCGAATCGATGCGACCCTTGCATACCGGCGACTTTGGCGGTTTGCCGATCAAGCTGATCTGGTTCTTCTTCGGCCTGATCCTGACCCTGATGGTGTTCAGCGGCTTGCTGATCTGGACCAAACGTACTGCCCAGGCCACCGCGGCGGCCCTCAAGCGCAGCGAACGTGTGCCCCGCGTGCGGGCCAGCGAAACCCCTGCGGAGATCCAATCATGAGTCAGGCTCAAGCTGTGTCCGCCACCCCGCTGAAGCAGTTCTGGCTGAAGTGGCGCTTCCACCTCAATATCCTGCTGATCCTCATCCCGTTGGGCTTCATGCCCAAGTATTTTGCCGACGCCAAGCTGTTTCGCGGCGACGCCGGGCTGGGTGTGAACCCGATCAGCAACATCCAGGTCGGGCCGTATAGCCTCGACCTGGCCGAAGTCAGGGATCAGGCCCCTCTGGCCGATGGCCCTGCCGGCTACTTCAAGAGTTTCAACGCCGCGTTGTGCAAGGCCTGCATCAATGAGGTCAAGGCTGTCTACCTGCGCATCGGCAAACCCCGCAGCCTGCGCGCTGCCGGCACCATCTTCTTCGGCGCGCCTTACCGCATGGCCACCAACCTGCCGATTCCGCCGCGCACCGCGCCGGACGCGCAGGTCTGGATCACCATTGAAGGCTGGGACGGCAGCATGCACCAGGCATCGGTCCCCCTCGCCAAAGCTTCGCCGGCCACCCTGGCCTGGCTCGAGAAACAAGGAGGCAAACGATGAAGTACCTGATTCGCAGGCTGGCCCTGCCCTTGCTGATCCTGGCTGCAGGCCCGGCCCTGGCCCACAACCCGATGTGCGAATGCGAAGAGATCGATGGCGGCCAGGTGAAATGCACCGGCGGCTTCTCGGACGGCAGCGGCGCCCCAGGCGTGACCCTGGACGTGATCGGCTACGATGAGCAGGTCCTGGTCGGTGGCAAGCTTGGCCAGGACTCGACCCTGACCTTCAAGCGCCCGGACGGTGAATTCTACGTCCTGTTCGACGCAGGCCCCGGCCACGTGGTCGAAGTCGACTACGCCGACATTGCGCAACCATGAGCAGCCCAGCCCACAGCCGCACCCAGGTGGTGCGCCCCGCCGGTGCCGGGCACGAAACCCTCTACGTGCTGCTGGTCAGCCTGCTGATCGTCATCGTTGCCGCCACGGTGGTGCTGCTGCGCGGCGAGCGTGAAGACGAACAGGCCATCGCCAGCCACCAGATCGACGCCCGTCGCGATTTGACGGCCGCCGAACAGGGTATCTTCACCGACTTGCGCGTAGCGTTCGACGAGATCCAGCTGCTGCGCGAAGAAGCCGCCGCCGTACCCGACGTGCAAGCCCTGGCCGATGAAGGCCTGCCACCGTTCGTGGTCGATGCCGGCAGCCAGAGCCGTGGCAGCCACCAGTGGCAATGGCTACCGGCCGGTGCCTACCTGGGCCGCAGCCAGGCACCGCAGGTCGCGGGCAGTTTCCTGCTGATATTGCCAGGCGACAGCAGCGGCGAGGCCGACGTCTGGCTGCGCCGCGACAGCGCCGCCGTGGTGCCGGACGATCTCGGCCAGGCCGCCCTGGTCGCCGCCGGTTGGCAGCAAGTGGTCAGCCATTACGACGCCGGGGTTACCCGCGAACACCGTCACTGAATCCAAGGAAATTTTCCATGTTCCGTTCCGCCTTCGCCCTGCTCCTGGCCCTCGCCCTGCCGGCCCTGGCCGTGGCCGACAGCGGCAAACCGCTGCGTATCGGCATCACCCTGCACCCTTACTACAGCTATGTGACCAACATCGTCGGTGACAAGGCCGAAGTGGTGCCGCTGATTCCGGCAGGTTTCAACCCGCATGCCTACGAACCCCGCGCCGAGGACATCAAGCGCATCGGCAGCCTGGACGTGGTGGTGCTCAATGGCGTCGGCCATGACGATTTCGCCGACCGCATGATCGCCGCCAGCGAAAAACCCGATATCAAGACCATCGAAGCCAACCAGAACGTGCCCCTGCTGGCAGCCACCGGGATCGCGGCGCGCGGCGCCGGCAAGGTGGTCAACCCGCACACGTTCCTGTCGATCAGCACCACCATCGCCCAGGTCAACAACATCGCCCGCGAACTGGGCAAGCTCGACCCGGACAACGCCAAGTTCTACACCCAGAACGCCCGCGCCTACGCCAAGCGCCTGCGCACCCTGCGTGCCGAGGCCCTGGCCAAGGTCACCGAGGCCCCTGGTGCCAACTTCCGTGTCGCTACCATCCACGCCGCCTACGACTACCTGGTACGCGATTTCGGCCTGGAAGTGACAGCGGTGGTCGAGCCGGCCCACGGCATCGAGCCAAGCCCCGCGCAACTGAAGAAGACCATTGACCAGCTGAAGGCGCTGGACGTCAAGGTGATCTTCTCGGAGATGGACTTCCCCTCGGCGTATGTCGAAACCATCCAGCGCGAGTCCGGCGTGCGCCTGTACCCGCTGACCCACATTTCCTATGGCGAATACACCAAGGAAAAATACGAAGTGGAAATGAAGCGCAACCTCGACACCGTGGTCCGTGCCATCCAGGAGAACCGCGCATGACCGCCGCCGCCAACCTCGTGGTGGCCGGCGGCCCGCGCATCGAATTCGCCGGCATCGACCTGACGCTCGGCCGCACGCGCATCCTTGAAGGGGTCGAATTCAACGTTGCCGCCGGCAGCGTGCACGCCATCGTCGGGCCCAATGGCGGCGGCAAGAGTTCGCTGATCAAGACCCTGCTGGGGCAGATGCCGCATCAGGGCCAGCTGACCCTGCACTGGCCGGGTGAGCAGCAGGTGATCGGCTACGTGCCGCAGGCGCTGGAATTCGACCGCGGCCTGCCAATGACCGTGGACGACTTCATGGCCGCGATGTGCCAACGGCGCCCGGCCTTCCTCGGCCTGTCGCGACGCGTGCAGCCGGCGATCGACGCGGCGCTGGCCCGGGTCGGCATGCTTGACAAGCGCAAGCGGCGCATGGGTGCGCTGTCTGGCGGCGAGCGCCAGCGCGTGCTGCTGGCCCAGGGCTTGATCCCTGAGCCTCAACTGCTGGTGCTCGACGAACCCATGTCGGCGCTCGATGAAGCCGGCATTCAGGTGTTCGAGCAACTGCTGCACGGCTGGCGCCAGGCCGGGACCACGGTGCTATGGATCGAACACGACCTGCAAGCCGTGCTGCGCCTGGCCGACCGGGTCACCGGCCTGAGCCGCCAGGTACTGTTCGACGCCCCACCGGCCCAGGCCCTGACTCCGGAGCGCCTGCTCAGCCTGTTCTCCGTCCACCCGCGCAGCGAGAGCCTCGCCTGATGAGCTATGAAGCATTCCGCCAACTGATCCAGGAATGGGCCGGCGCTGGCTATCTGCCGGAGGCGCTGGCCTACGGGTTCGTGATCAACGCATTGCTCGCCGGGCTGATGATCGGCCCGGTACTCGGCGGCCTGGGCACCTTGGTAGTGGTCAAGCGCTTTGCGTTCTTTTCCGAAGCGGTCGGCCATGCCGCCCTGACCGGTGTGGCCATCGGTATCCTGCTCGGCGAACCCTATACCGGCCCTTATGGCAGCCTGTTCGGCTACTGCCTGCTATTCGGCATCCTGCTCAACTTCCTGCGCAATCGCACCGGGCTGTCACCCGATACCTTGATCGGCGTGTTCCTGTCGGTGTCGCTGGCACTGGGTGCGAGCCTGCTGCTGATGCTGGCGGGCAAGATCAACGTGCATATTCTCGAAAACGTGCTGTTCGGTTCGGTGCTGACCGTCAGCGCGCACGATCTGGTGGTGCTTGGGGTCGTCGCCACGCTGGTGCTGGCTCTGGCCTTGCCGCTTTACAACCGCATCATGCTGGCCAGCTTCAATCCGCAGCTGGCAGCGGTGCGCGGGGTAGCGGTGAAGACCCTGGACTACCTGTTCGTGGTACTGGTGACACTGGTCACGGTGGCTTCGGTGAAGGTGATCGGGGCGATCCTGGTTGGGGCGCTGCTGGTGATTCCAGCCGCTGCCGCCCGCCTGGTCAGCCAGTCGCTCAAGGGCTTTTTCTTCATCTCGGTGCTGATCGCCACGCTGAGCACGCTGCTGGGCATTTTGCTGCCAATCGTCTTCGATCTGCCGGTGCCGTCGGGTGCTGCAATCATCCTGGTCGCCGGCATCTGCTTCGCCCTTGCCGCCCTGGCCCGCGCCCTCGTCCCACGCCTGCAAGGAAATCCGGCATGAACCTGAAACAGCTGACATTGGCACTGGCTATCGCAGGCCTGCCTTCGCTTTCATCTGCCACCGAAGTGTTGACCACTCTGCCGGTCACCCACAGCTTGGCCACGGCCTTGCTCGACGGCACCTCGGTGCAACTCAAGCGGGCCGCCCCGGCCAATTTGCCGGCCAGCCGCCAGCCTGCCTACTTCAGCAGCCGAGGCGGCGCCAGCCTGGCGAAAGCCGCGCAACAGGCCGATGCGGTGATCGGTGTGCGCTCCATCTGGCGCGACGACCCGCTGTATCCAATGGCCCGACGCAGCAATATCCGTATTGTCGAAATCGATGCCGCACGGCCGGTAGACGGCGCGCTGCCAGGTATCGCAGTGACCGGCGACGACGCCTACGCCGCCTACCCCTGGCTGAATCCGACCAACTTCGGGCGCATGGCCGATGTGCTGGCCAATGACCTTGAGCGTCTGGCGCCTGCCGACAAGGCGAAGATTCAGGGCAACCTGGCGGGGCTCAAGCGCCAGCTGCTGGAGTTGACCGCCAACAGCCAGACCCAACTGGCCAAAGCCGATAACCTGAGCGTGGTCAGCCTGTCCGAGCGTCTGGGCTATTTGGCCAGCGGGCTGAATCTGGATGTTGTGGAACAGGCGCTTCCAGCCGATGGCAAGTGGGATGAAGCGGCGCTCAAGGCACTGGGTGAAAACCTCAAGGAGCAGGACGTGGCGTTGGTGCTGGACCATCGCCAGCCTGATGCCGCTGTGGCCGAAGTGATCAAAGCCTCGGGGGCCAAGCTGTTGGTAGTGGAGAGTGACCCTGAAGATGCCGTGGCGGGGCTCAAGACCAGCGTTGATCAGGTGGTTGGGGCATTGAGCAAAGGGTGATATCGCCTGTACCGGCCTCTTCGCGGGGCAAGCCCGCTCCCACAGATTCTGTGTGGGAGCGGGCTTGCCCCGCGAAGCGGCCGGTACAGACAAAGCGAACTAGCGGTTCATGCACCGCTCATAACGCTCATCCACCCGCCCCGCAAACCACGCCGTGGTCAGCTTGCGGGTAATCTTCGGGCTCTTCAGCTCGATCCCCGGCAATCGCGCCCGCGGCACCGGTTTACCCGCCGCCGCGTCCGCCAAGGCAAACACCCCGCTGTACAGCTTGCTGTCCTCGAACGCCAGGCTGTCGCCCAGCGCCAGCTGGCTACGGATCTGCGGGTTGCGCAGCCCCAGCTTCACCCCTAACTTGCGCGCCGCCTGTTCGGTGGTGCCAGGCATGATCGCACCTGGGGCGATCAGGTCGCCATCAAGTGCCAATGCCACCCCCGTTACCTCGCTCAGCGCAGCCTGGAACGCAGCATTACGGCTGGCGTACCAACCGGCGTTGAAGTCGGCAAAGCGATAGAGCTGGCGCTCGTAATGCGCGGGGTAGCCCAACAGGTGGCCAATGCCGAAGTACATGCCACCCCGACGGCTGAACACTTCCTGGCGAATGGTGCCGTCGTAGGCGTAGGGGTAATCCTTGGCATGTTGCTCGGCGAACTCGACACTGACCTGCATCGGCCCACCGGTGTGCACCGGGTTGAGCCCGCCGAGCAAGGTCTTGCCCAGCGGCAGGCGGGCGATGAACTCGTCGTACAGCGCGCTCAGCTGCTTCTCGCTGCGCACTGCGAGCAGCCGTTGCTGGTACGTCTGGCCGTTGCCCGAGGGCGTGTTCAGTGCCCCGTCGACCAGCAAGCGTGGAACATGCAGGCCTGCCGCACGGCGGTCGATCTCGGTGCGGGCGATGCGCCCCAGGTTGGGCACTTGCGGGTCGGCATTGAATGTTGATTCCTGCTCGGTCACCGCCAGCACCGCACACAGGTTGCGTTTGCTCGGCGCGATGCGCTGGGCCTCGAACGCGACTTGGATATCTTTGGCCCAACCCTCGCGGTCCTTGGTCTGAGCAGGCAGCAGACGCATGAGCTGGGCGCGCACCTTGGCGGGGTCGGCTTCAGGCTCTTCCTCGCGGCGCCCCGCGCAACCCTGCAGCAGTGCCAAGGCCATCAATCCGGTCGCTAGTAACCGACCGTTCAGGGCTGGTCACCGACCATGTAGGTCTTGCTGATATGGCGGAACTGCGGATGGCTGGCGCTGCCCATCAGCTCGAACAGGACCATCTCGCGCGTGACGATGTGCGCTCCGGCCTGGCGCATGCGCGCAAGCCCCGCTGCCTTGTTCGCCGGGGTGCGGCTGTCGCAGGCGTCTTCGACCACAAATACCAGCTTGCCCAGGCCCAGCAAACCGAGCACGGTCTGCAGCACGCAGACGTGGGTTTCCATGCCGCACACGATCACCTGCTCGCGGGCCATCAGGCTGGCAGGTAGGCACTGGGCGGCCACGCAGGAGAAATGGTTCTTCTCCACCACCTCGGCCGCCGGTGCTGCGGCGATCAGTTCAGGCAAGGTCGGGCCCAGGCCTTTGGGGTACTGTTCGGAGATCACCACCGGCAGCTCCAGCTCGGCACTGGCGGCCAACAACCAGCGCGCACGGGTGCGGGTGCCCTCGGGGTCGCTCATGGCGCCAATGAGTTTTTCCTGGATATCGATGGCCAGCAGTGTGGCCTTGTGAGGATCGATCAGCATGGTCTGCCTCTTGCCTGGGGAAAGGCCTAGCCTCCCCCAGGCAAGCGGTGACGTCAATCAGGCGCAGAGACGATGTGGCTCCAGCGACGCGGCCAGAGCAGCGAGGACGCGGTCCTCCTGCTCATGGATGAAGAAGTGGCTGCCAGGGAACATGCGCAACGTGAACTCACCCTGAGTTTCCTTGCCCCAGGCCACCAGCTGCCCCTCGTTGGCCCGGTCGTCTTCACCCCCGAACACGTGCAGCGGGCACGCCAAGGCCGGCCGTTGGCGGTAGGCATAACGGCCACACAGCAGGAAGTCGGCACGCAGAATCGGCAACGTCAGACTCATCAGCTCTTCATTGGCCAGCACCTCTTCCGGGGTGCCGTTGAGCTCGCGCAACTCAAGCTTAAGCTCGTCGTCGGTCTTGGGGTCACGCCAGTTCTTGCCGTCGTAGTCTTCACGCCGGGTGGGCGCTGCGGTACCACAGGCAATCAGCGCCAGCGGTGGCGGGCAGGCCAGCGCCTGCAACTCGTGGGCGAGTTCGAATGCCAGCAGCGCGCCCAGGCTATGGCCAAGCAATGCATACGGCGCGGCGGCTGCGTGGCGCTGCTCTGCCGCCAGTTGCCGGGCCAGGGCTTGCATGTCGGTCTGCAGCGGCTCGCCCATGCGCGCACCGCGCCCCGGCAGCTCAACCGGGCGCAGCTGCAGCCAGCCTGGCAGCTTGCGCCGCCAGCGGCTGTAGACCATGGCACTGGCCCCGGAATACGGCAGGCACAGCAGGTTGAGTGCGGTCACTGTGCGGCAGCGTCAGCCATCTTCTGACGCAGGCTGAGCGGGCGCATGTCGGTCCAGACCTCATCGATGTAAGCCAGGCAGTCCTTCTTCGGGCCGCTTTTGCCCACGGCGCGCCAGCCGTTGGGGATCGCCTTGTAGTCGGGCCAGATGGAATATTGCTCTTCGTGGTTGACCACTACCTGGAACTGGATATCGTCGCGGTCGAAAACGGAAGTCATTGCCTGTCTCCTTGAATGAGGGATGCCGTTACGCGCTTGGCGCAGGGCGGCTTTCAAGTAGACGTTGGACACTTGCGGAAAATTAGGGATCGATTGCCAGAGCACTGAAGCGTCAGGCATCCCTGAGCAGATCATGCGCATCCAGCAGGCGGAACGCCACCTGCGGATTGCGCTCCAGACCCCGTCGAATAGCCGCCGGAATGGCTTGCCGGGTCTTGCGGCACAGGCCCGGCTGGGCGTCGAGTTGGATGACGATGCCGCGCATGGTACGCACTTCATTGAAACCGGGGGCAACGTGCACGCGTATGCCGAGGTTCTCGAACATCCTTGTTTGCAGGCGCTGAAGGTCTTCCAGATCCTTGAGGTTCTCCAGGCGTTCGAGCAGGCGCTTCTCTTCCTGTCGATTTAGCAACAGGATGCGCTGCGCAGCTGGCGGATGCTCATCCAGCCGTTCGCGGCCGCAGTCACAAGCGCCAGGGGGGCAAGGTTGGCGGAGGGCAGGTGGTGTGCTCATGGGCCTAGCATAGCCCGAAGCGGGCCGTTTGCAGACCCTTGCAACCCTGCAAAAAGTTTCCTGCCAGGATAAAAAATTTCACAAACCGCTAGACCGTGACCCTGCTTTTCGCCTATAAATCGCCAAAAGGAAATTTATATTCCTAACAAGAAACACCATTTCGCCCTTGTGCCCGACCTGCCCCACTCCATCACGAGGCCCCGACATGCATCCCGCTCCCGATCACCTCATCCTGCGCGTCAGTTGCCCGGCCGTGTCCGGCATCGTCGCCGCAGTGACCACCTACCTGGCCGAGCACGGTTGCTACATCAGCGAGATGGCGCAGTTCGATGATGAAGACAATGGCCGTTTCTTCATGCGCGCGGTGTTCCGCTACAACACCGAAGTCAGCGCCGACACCGCGCAACTGCAAGCGGGCTTCACCGATGTGGCCCAGCGCTTCGAAATGGACTGGAGCCTGCACAGCAGCGCCCGGCCGATGCGCGTCCTGTTGATGGTCAGCAAGTTCGACCACTGCCTGTCCGACCTGCTCTACCGCCACGCCAAGGGTGAGTTGGACATGCACATCACTGCCGTGGTCTCCAACCACCTGGACCTGCGCCCCATGGCCGAGCGCCAGGGCATCCGATTCGTCTACTTGCCGGTGACCCAGGACACCAAGGCCGAGCAAGAAGCCGCGCTGATGCGCATCGTCGAGGACAGCGACACCGAACTGGTAGTGCTGGCGCGCTACATGCAGATCCTCTCCGACGACCTTTGCCGCCAGCTGTCAGGCCGGGCGATCAATATCCACCACTCGTTCCTGCCGGGGTTCAAGGGTGCCAAGCCCTATCACCAAGCCTACCAGCGCGGAGTCAAGCTGATCGGCGCCACCGCCCACTACGTCACCAGCGACCTCGACGAGGGGCCGATCATCGAGCAGGAAGTGCAGCGCGTCGACCACGCCTACGGCCCCGAAAACCTGGTGGCGATCGGCCGGGACACTGAAACCATCGCCCTGTCGCGCGCGGTCAAATTTCACCTCGAACACCGGGTGTTCCTCAACCACGACCGCACGGTGATCTTCAAATGAACGTCATCCCCAATATCAAGCTGATCGACGGCAGGGCGGCCGCAGCGCGGGTGCTAGCCGAAGTGCGTGAGCAGGTGCAGACCTTGCGCCAGGGCGGCGTGCAGCCGGGCCTTGCGGTGGTGCTGGTGGGCGCCGACGCCGCCAGCCAGGTGTACGTGCGCAACAAGGTGCTGCGCGCCGAGGAAGTAGGCATCCGCTCCCTGGAGCATCGCCTCCCCGCCGAGACCAGCCAAGCCCACCTGCTGACCCTGATCGATCGCCTCAACCGCGACAGTGCAGTCAACGGCATCCTCGTGCAGCTGCCGCTTCCGGCACATATCGACGAACACTGCGTATTGCAAGCCATCAGCCCGCTGAAGGACGTGGATGGCTTTCACAGCGAAAACGTCGGCGGGTTGGCCCAGGGCCGCGACGTCCTAACCCCGTGCACGCCCAGTGGTTGCATGCGCCTGCTGCACGATGCCTGCGGCGAGCTGCGCGGCAAGCATGCGGTGGTGATCGGCCGCTCGAATATCGTCGGCAAGCCCATGGCTGCACTGCTGTTGCAAGCCGACTGCACGGTGACCGTGGTGCACTCGCGCAGCCAGGACTTGCCCGCCCTGTGCCGCCAGGCCGACATCCTGGTGGCAGCGATCGGCAAGCCACGTCTGATCGGTGCCGGCTGGCTCAAACCCGGCGCAGTGGTAATCGACGTCGGCATCAATCGCATCGACGAACAAGGCCGCAGTCGCCTGGTGGGTGACGTCGATTTTTCCGCTGCACTGCCCCAGGTCGCTGCCATAACGCCAGTCCCCGGCGGGGTCGGCCCGATGACCATCGCCTACCTGATGAAAAACACCCTGCTCGCCCTCGACCTGCAGCAGCAGGCCGCCCAACAGGAGCGCACCGCATGCCTTTCGCCCTGCTGAAATACGGCCTGAGCGCCGACTACCCGGTGGAAGTCGACCTCCCTGCGCCATGCGAACTCAAGCCGCGCTATGACGTGGTGATCATCGGCGGCGGCGGCCACGGCCTGGCCATTGCCTACTACCTGGCCAAGTACCACGGCATCACCAACGTCGCGGTGCTGGAAAAGGCCTACCTGGGCGGCGGCAATACCGCACGAAATACGGCGGTGATCCGCTCCAACTACCTCACCAGCGAAGGCGTGCGCTTTTACGCAGAGTCGGTGCGGATGTTCCAGAACCTGTCCAACGAGTTCGACTTCAACATCATGTATTCCGAGCGCGGCCAGCTGACCCTGGCGCACACCGACGCCACCGTGCGTGCATTCCGCCAGCGGGCCGAGGTGAACAAGCACTTCGGCGGGCGCACCGAGATGATCGACCGCCAGCAGATCCGCGAGCTGGTGCCGAGCCTGAACCTCGACCCCGGCCACCTGCCGGTGCTGGCCGGCCTGTGGCACATCGACGGCGCCACCGCGCGCCACGACGCCGTGGCCTGGGGCTACGCCAAGCAGGCGGCCAAGCGGGGTGTGGAAATTCATCAGCTGACCGAGGTGCAGGACCTGCTGATTCGCAATGGCCGCATCGAAGCGGTCAAGACCAACCGTGGCACCGTGCAGTGCGGTTGCGTGGTGCAGGCGGTGGCCGGCGCCAGTTCGCAGCTGCTAGCCAAGGCTGGCATCCGCGCGCCGATCCACACCTACCCCCTGCAGGCCATGGTCACCCAACCGTTCAAACCGTTTCTCGATCCACTGGTCAGTTCCTCGGCGCTGCACTGCTACGTGCAGCAGACCAGTCGCGGCGAGATCGTCTTCGGCGGCGGCTCCGACCCCTATCCGCTGTACAACACCCGCTCCACCCTCGACCTCAAGGAAAGCCTGCTGGCCCACGCCATCGAGATGTTCCCGTTCATGGCCAACGCCAAGCTGATGCGCCAGTGGGCCGGGATCACCGACATGACCCCGGACTACAGCCCGATCATGGGCCTGTCGCCGGTCGACAACTATTACCTGGACGCCGGTTGGGGCACCTGGGGCTTCAAGGCCACGCCCATCTGCGGCAAGACCATGGCCGAGCTGGTCGCCAGCAGCGGCAAGGTGCCGCCGATGATCGCGCCCTTCGCCCTGGAGCGCTTCAGCCGCTTCCAGCAAGTCAACGAAATGGGCGCCACCGCAGCCAGCCACTAGAGGAAAGCACGATGAAGATCCTGACCTGCCCCTTGAACGGCCCGCGCAACATCAGCGAGTTCACCTACGGCGGCGAGTTCAAGCCGATGCCCGACCCGGCCGCCTGCAGCGACATCGAATGGGCCGACTACGTGTTCAACAGCGACAACCACGCCGGTGTGGTCACCGAGTGGTGGCTGCACAACGCTTCCAGTTACTGGTTTTTGGCAGAGCGTCACACGGTCAGCGACCAGGTGCTGCGCACCTTCGACCCTAAAGCAGTGTTCGACCACCGGGTCGACTTCACCCCCGCCGCCACCCCGGAGATCGCCGGATGAACAGCCTCACTCGCCTCCCCGCGCCCATGGGCCTGCTGATCGACCGCGAGCGACCACTGCGTTTCGTCTTCGATGGCCAGGCCTGCCCGGGCTTCGCCGGTGACAGCATCGTCAGTGCCCTGCTCGGCGACGGCCGCTGGTTGCTGTCGCGCTCATTCAAGTACCACCGCCCGCGCGGGCCACTGAGCCTCGCCGGGCAGGATGCCAATACCCTGGTGCAACTGCCCGACGAGCCCAACGTGCTGGCCGACCTGCACGCAGCCTGCGATGGACTGGTGGTCGAAGGGCAGAACTTCAATGGCAGCCTGGAGCACGACCGTGACGCCTACCTGGGCACGTTTTCGCGGTTCATGCCGGTCGGTTTCTACTACCGCTCGTTCTACAAGCCCAAGGGCATGTGGAAGGTCTGGGAGCCGCTGATCCGCAAGAAGGCCGGACTCGGCGTGCTCGAACAAGGCTTCAAGCCGCAGTACCACGACAAGGCCTACCTGTTCGTTGACCTGGCCGTGATTGGCGGCGGCCCCGCGGGCCTGCGCGCGGCGTTGGACGCCGCCAATGCCGGGGCCAAGGTGCTGCTGGTCGAGCAGCAGACCGTGCTGGGCGGCTCGCTTACCTATGCCCGCTTCGACATCGCCGGCACTCGCGCGGCCAGCCTGCGCCAGGAGCTGCTAGGCGCCGTCGAATGCCACCCGAATATCCAGGTGCTGCTGCAGGCCACCTGCAATGGTTGGTTCACCGACAACTACCTGCCGGTGATCCAGCACCGTCGCATGTACAAGGTTCGCGCCACGCGCTGCCTGGTGGCTGCAGGTTCGTTCGACCAGCCGGTGGTGTTCCGCAACAACGACCTGCCCGGGGTCATGCTGACCAGTGCCGCGCAACGGCTGATGAAGCTGTACGCGGTCAAGCCGGGGCAGCGCGCGGTGATCCTCACCGGCCACGACGACGGCTACCTGGCCGCTCTCGACCTGCAGGAGCAAGGCGTGGCCGTCGCCGCCCTGGTGGACATGCGCGCCGCACCCGCCGATGCCGCGCTGGCCAGCGAGCTCAAGCGCCGCGACATTCCCCTGCACCTGGGCAGTACGGTTTATGAAGCTCTGCACGACAAAGGACGGCGCCATGTCAGCGGCGTCGACATCCGCCCGATCACCGGCCTTGGCAAGGTCGGTGAGCATGGCCGGCGCCTGGCTTGCGACCTGCTGTGCATGTCAGCCGGCTATATGCCGGTGTATCAACTGCTGTGCCAGGCGGGCGGCAAGCTGGCCTACGACGTCAACCGCGACGAGTTCGCCCTCAGCAACCTGCCCGCCGGTCTGGATATTGCAGGCTCGGTGAACGGCCGTCATCGCCTGGAGAATGTGCTGGCCGATGCCACCCGAGGCGCCGCCGAGGCGGTTACGGCGCTCGGCCTGCAAGCCCCGGCGGCGGTGACGTTCAGCCCCGAGGCCAGGGTCAATTTCCCCTGGCCGATCTTCCCGCACCCCAAGGGCAAGGACTTCGTCGATTTCGACGAGGACCTGCAAGTGCGTGACATCGTCAACGCCACCCGCAGCGGCTACCGCGACGTGCAATTGGTGAAGCGCTTTTCCACGGTCGGCATGGGCCCGTCCCAAGGCCGCCACTCGGCCCTGCCGACTGCGCGCCTGGTGGCGCAGGCCACGGGGCGCAGCATCAGCGAGACCGGCGTGACCACCGCGCGGCCACCCTTTGTGGCGGAAAAGCTGGCCCATGTGGCGGGCCGCGCCTTCGACCCGTACCGGCAGACGCCGATGCATCGCCGCCACCTGGAGGCAGGCGCGAAAATGATGCCCGCCGGCACGTGGCAGCGCCCCGCTTACTATGGCAAGCCGGACCAGCGCGAACGCTGCATGCAGGAGGAAGCCCGCCATGTGCGCGAAAAGGTTGGGCTGATCGATGTCTCCACCCTGGGCGGCCTGGACGTGCGCGGGCCCGACGCCGCCGAACTGCTCGAACGCCTGTACACCTTCGGCTTCGCCAAGCTTGCTGTCGGCCGCACGCGCTATGCGCTGATGACCAACGAGCACGGCGTGGTGATCGACGATGGTGTCTGCGCTCGTCTGGCCGAACAGCACTTCTATGTCACCGCCACCACCAGTGGTGTCGACCGTATCTACCAACAGATGCTCAAGTGGAATGCACAGTGGCGTCTGGACGTCGACATCAGCAACGTCACCGCGGCTCTGGCTGCCGTCAATCTCGCCGGGCCTTTGTCGCGTCAGGTGCTGGCCAAGGTGTGCGATGACGTGGACTTGTCGGCCGATGCCTTCCCCTATTTGGGTGTGCGCCTGGGCAAGGTGGCCGGCATCCCGGCGCGCATCCTGCGTGTCGGCTTCGTCGGCGAGCTGGGCTTTGAAGTGCACGTGCCGGCACGCCATGCCGAACGCCTGTGGGACACGTTGATGCAGGCCGGCGCCGGGTTGGGTATCCGCCCATTCGGGGTCGAGGCCCAGCGCCTGCTGCGCCTGGAGAAAGGCCACGTGATCATCAGCCAGGACACCGATGGCATGACCCACCCCGCCGAGATCGACATGCAATGGGCGATCGGCCGCAAAAAAGCGTTCTTCGTCGGCAAACGTTCGATCGAGATCCTCGAAGCGCAACCGCTCAATCGCAAGCTGGTCGGTTTCACCCTGCCCAAGGGCAGTCCGCAACCCCTGGAAGGTCATTTGGTGCTGGAGGGCCCGGACATCAGCGGCAACGTCACCTCCTGTGAGTACTCGCAGACCCTCGGGCAGATCATCGGCCTGGCCTACGCTGGCGCCCACCAGGCCACGCCGGGCATGCATATCCCGATCCGCGTCGAGGGTGGCGTGATGGTCAATGCCAAGGTGGTGCAACTGCCCTTCCACGATCCCGACAACGTGCGCCAGGAGCTTTGAGCCATGACCAGCCTGAAGACACAAGCTTTCCTCTCACCCGACCCGCAGGACAAGCGGCTGCAGCGCTGCGCGTTGACCGACCTGACCGACTTGCCGCGGGTTGGCTTTCGTGGCGCTGACGGTGCCGCCTACCTGCAAGCGCGTGGCTACCGTTTGCCCTCACAGCCCAACCAAGCACTGCGCCAGGACGATGGGGGTTGGGTGGCGCGGTTGTCGGCCACCGAATACCTGCTGCTGGGCAGCTTCAGTGATCAAGGCGCGAGGGTGGCCGCCGAAGAGGCAGACTGGACCCAGGATACCCAGCGCAATTACCTGCTGCCGCGTCAGGACAGCCATGCCTGGCTGCAATTGTCCGGCGAACAGTACAGTGCGGTGATGGCCAAGCTGTGTGGGGTTGACCTGCGCGCTGAGACGTTCCCGGTCGGGGCCGTGGCGCAAACTTCGGCGGCGCGGATCAATGTGATCGTGGTGAATGTCGGGGGTGCGTTGCAGATCCTGTTCGATCGGCCTTCGCTGGCTTATTTCCGCGAAGCCATGCTGGATGCCATGGCGGAATTCGAGGGTGGGATGGTTAGCTCAGACAGCGTATTGGCTTAGCATTATCAGGGCCGCAGTGGGAGCAACTGTCTTCCACGAAACATAGAAACCTGCGCGATCCCTGTGGGAGCGGGCTTGTCCCGCGAACACGGGCGAAGCCCGTGCCATCCACCGCGTCGCTTGCTTCGCGGCTAAAGCCGCTTGTGTCTTGAAGAGGGATTAGAATCTGGAGTGAGAGCGGTGAATGACAAGCTGAGTGCCGCAGGTGCCATGAGCACGAGTGGGAGCACAAGCTGTCATTCACCGTTCCACTTTGGCGAGAGCCCGAACAGTTGGATGCGGCTCTGATCTCGAATCACAAGCGTGGGCCAAGCCAAAGTCCTCTCACTGTGATGAGTTTAGGAGGTTTTGGTGATGGCTTCCTTCTTGGGTATCGATGTTTCCAGTAATTCACTTGATGCACTGGTGCGACCGCAGGGCATCAAAATCCGTGTGAGCAATGATCCAGCAGGGTTTGAAGCGCTGCAGTTGAGCCTTCGAGGGCTCAGCATCAAGCGTGTTCTGTTGGAGGCTACGGGCGGCTACGAGCGTGCTGTCATGCACTTTCTGCAGGACGCAGGCTACAAAGTAATACGCGTCAACCCGAAGCGAGCCAGGGCCTTTGCCGATTCCATGGGCATCAAGGCCAAGACCGACGCTATCGATGCCGGAGTGTTGGCCCATTACGCTGAAGTCATTCCAGACCAGCCTACCTTGCGAATCAGCCCGGACCGGGCGCTTCTGCGGGAGCTGCTGCAGCAGCGTGATCGCCTGGTTCAGCAGCGAGATGACGACCGACGTCGCCTGAAACAGGCGCAGTCAGCAGTGGTTGCCAATTTCCTGAAAACCAACCTTCAGCACTTCAGATCGCAGATCAAACTGGTTGAGCAAGCGATCAAACAGCAAACGGCTGCGCTGAACGATGAACGGGTTGCCCAGCTGGTTCAAGTTAAAGGCATTGGGCTGGTGACGGCGGGCAAGCTTGTGACACTTCTGCCAGAACTCGGTCGTGTTGAGTCCAGAGAGATAGCCTCCTTGGTCGGCGTAGCGCCTTTCAACCACGACAGCGGAAAGTCTGTGGGCAAACGCTCCATCTCGGGTGGGCGATTTGAGGTTAGGCGATCGCTGTACATGGCCTGCCTCGTGGCCGTTAAGCATAATCCAGCGCTCAAGGCGCGCTATGAGGCGCTGCGCGAGCGCGGGAAATTGGCCAAGGTCGCTATCGTGGCCTGCATGAGAGCCTTCATCGTACGGCTCAATGCAATGCTCAAGACGGGCACGCCATGGCGAGAGGTAGTGCTGCCTCAGCCTGAAGATACGCAGATCAAAAAGGCAGCGTAATCCGTGTGGGAGCGGGCTTGCCGAGAAGTCGGACCGCCCGCGAAGCAGGCACCGCGCTGGATGGCACGGGCTTGGCCCGTGTTCGCGGGACAAGCCCGCTCCCACAGGGATCGTGCAACTTTCTAAATTTTGAGCAAGACAGTTGCTCCCACGAGGTATGTGGCGGGCCTGGGTATTAAAGCTGCGCCAACCGCTCGCGCAAGAACTCGACAAACCCTTGCACCGGCCTGGCCACTTGCCGGTGCTGCGGGTACACCGCCGACAGTTGCAGCGCTGGCGGCGTCCAGTCTTCCAGCACACTCACCAAACGCCCATCCGTCAAGGCCTGCCCGACAATGAAGGTTGGCAGGTAGGTCACCCCCATGCCGGCAATCGCCGCGTCCCGTAGTAGCTCGCCGTTATTGGCGCGCATCCGCCCGGTCACCGCGATGGCCTGCGCCTTGCCACCTTGCTTGAACTGCCACTGCACCTGCCGTGAATGCCCATAGGGCAGGCAATCGTGCTCGGTCAGTGCGTCCGGCCGCTGCGGCACGCCACGCACTTCAAGATACCCAGGGCTGGCGCAATACACCCTTTCGACGCCGGCGATCCGCCGCGCAATCAAGCTGGAATCCTCCAGCGCACCGATGCGCAGGGCCAGGTCATAGCCTTCGCCGATCAGGTCCACGGCGCGGTCGCTGAGGTCCACCTCCACATCCACCTGCGGATGCAGGCGCAGGAACTCGGTCAACAGACAGCCCAGGTGCGATATGGCGAACGACAACGGCGCACTCAGGCGCAAGGTGCCGCGCAACGCCTGGGTCTGGCCGCTGATGTCGTGCTCTACCTGATGCACTTCACCGAGCAGGCGCAGGGCCGACTGATAGTAGTGCTGGCCCAGCGGCGTGGCATCCAGACGGCGGGTGGAGCGGTTGAGCAGGCGTACGCCGAGGCGCTCTTCGAGCTGCATCAGGCGCCGGCTGACCGATTGCTTGGACATGCCCAGGCGGTCGGCGGCTGCGGTGAAGCTACCGGCTTCCATGACCTGGGCAAAGATGCGCATGTCTTCGTACGGGTTCATTGTCTCGCTCTTGGTGACAGTCAAACGCTTTATAGCCGCTTTTTCCCGCCAATGCATCTGCTTAATCTACACACAGGTCGCAGCGATGGCCCTGAAGGCCAGGCAAGACGCCCACTACCCACACTTGCACAGAAAAGGATTCGCTCATGAACATTGTCCACAAGACCCTCACCGCTTCCCTCCTCGCCTTGTCCGTGTCCAGCGCCTTCGCCGCTGGCAGCCCAGGCGTCGAACAGCACACCCAGGCCTTCCTCGAAGCGTTGGAAAAAGGCGGCGGCAAACCCCTCGAACAACTCAGCCCGAAAGACGCCCGCGCCGTGCTGACCGGTGCCCAGGCCTCGGTCAAGGTCGACCTGTCCGGCATCGAGGTGAAGGAACGCACCATCCAGGCCGAAGGCCAGTCGATCAAGCTGCAGGTGGTGCGGCCGGCCAATGTCAAGGGTGAGCTGCCGGTGTTCATGTTCTTCCACGGCGGCGGTTGGGTGCTGGGCGATTTCCCGACGCACCAGCGGCTGATCCGCGATCTGGTGGTCGGCTCCGGCGCGGTGGCGGTCTACGTGGACTACACCCCATCCCCTGAAGCGCACTACCCCACCGCGATCAACCAGGCCTACGCCGCGACCCGCTGGGTGGCCGAGCATGGCAAGGAAATCGGCGTGGACGGCAAGCGCCTGGCCGTGGCCGGCAACAGCGTCGGTGGCAACATGGCGGCGGTGGTGGCGCTCAAGGCCAAAGAGGCTGGCACACCGAAGCTGCGCTTCCAGCTGCTGCTGTGGCCGGTGACCGATGCCAGCTTCGAGACCGGGTCGTACAAACAGTTTGCCGAAGGGCACTTCCTCACCACTGGCATGATGAAGTGGTTCTGGGACAACTACACCACCGATGCCAAGGCACGGGAACAGATCTACGCCTCGCCGCTGCGCGCCAGCATCGAACAGCTCAAGGGCCTGCCTCCGGCGCTGGTACAGACGGCTGAATTCGATGTCTTGCGCGATGAGGGTGAGGCGTATGCACGCAAGCTGAATGCGGCTGGGGTGACCGTCACTTCGGTGCGATACAACGGGATGATTCATGACTATGGCCTGCTCAACCCGTTGAGCCAGGTGCCGGCTGTGAAGGCAGCGATGCGTCAGGCGGGCGCCGAACTTAAAGTGCATCTGCAGTGAGTCGATGAGCAAAAGACCCGCCCAGGCGGGTCTTTTTGTTTCTATTGCGGAAATGCCCCGCAGGCTTCAATGAATCTGCCGTCGGTGCGGCTATCTATTGCACCGTCTACCCCAATGTAGATATCAATCCTGGGCCACTTGGGTTTGACCTGAATGCAGTGCCACTCTCCACGGTTGTTCCAATCGAGCTGCATGAAAAATTGATCGTTCGGGAAGATATGCCCGGCGCCGCCGGTGGTTTCACCTGGGTAGATCTCACCTTTAAATATGCTGTGCTGAACATTCAAGATATAGCCGAGACGCCCCTGCCCTTTGTCAGAAAAATGAAAACTCACCCAAGGTGTAGCGAAATACCAAAAGACGATTGGGGTGACCATGATCGCCACCACCCATCGCCAGATATGCCGTTTCGGTTTACTTGCAGGTGTGATCACGTACGCCATCCCCCCAGCTTGAACGTGGCAAAGCTAAAACTTCAGCCATGAGCAGTTTTGCCGTAATCCCACCGTTTGGATGAAGCTTGTGCAGATTGACGCCAATGCTAATAGCGACACGATCACCTATGTCATCCCAGGCCCGCAGGCCTTCTATGTCAGCGGAGCGGTGAGGCCCTTCATGATCATTCCACTTTTGAACTTTCCGAATGGAGTCAGATGCAATTTGCTCAAGACCAGCTCCATCCAGAAGAACGCTTTCTGAAAGGCCACCCGCCCGTCCTACATAGCCGTAGTGGATGTTCGACCAGATGTCGTAGAAGAAGTCGACTTCACCTTGCTTCTGCCATACCCCGCCAAACCGTTCTGCAATCGCCACCTTATGATCCCATGGCCTGTTCTGACCAACCCGCTCTGTCCAAAGCGCCATCGCGGCAGCCGTGTTACCAACACTCATCGCTCGAAAGTCAGGCGGTAAAAGACGCGCATACCAAGGGAGCTTTTGAAATTTTGCATGTTCCTCTATCGCTTCAAAACTTGTTAGCTTCTTCATTTTCACTACAGATGGATGCGTGATGTTCCGGTTCATTTCCTCGGCAATATAGCTCGCGACCTGCTCCAGCATGCCAGGATGATTGCAGAGGACAGACTTCTGCTTTCCTTCTGCTAGCGTAGTTTCGGAGATGCGGTTTGCTCTAGCTGATCTTGCTGACTGGCTTGCCTGTGGTGTTACCGCTGGACTTGTCCCTTCTTCAGGTCCTCCCATTGCCACGACTCGGCTACTACCGCCGGGAGGAGGACTTGCCCATGAGCGCGTTAGCGAAGGACTGGATGGGGCAACTTCTTTTGTCGTGGGCAGCTTAGCCTGCAGCGGCGCCACCACTCGATTACTCCCGCTCGGGCAACCACATTCGACAAGCGATCCATCCACTGCAACCGGTTGCCCATCGGAGATGAACGATTCATTGCCCTCAGCAACCACGCCTTTCTGGCCACAAAGCGGACAGGCTGTTGTGGGATCGCCACGGCGCAGCACCCTTAGTCCTTCGGATAAATATCCTTCTCCGGTGGCCAGGCAGGTTGCCCCCGTGGTCGTGCTGTCGCCATCAACCGCCTCACCTTTGCCATCAATACTTGTGCGCACAGGTTCACTTCCTTAGTGGAAATCTCGAAGTTAGCAGCCAGACCCCTCCTTAAGATCAGCTTCAGACGCTTTAAGAATTAACCTACAAAAAAGCAAGAAACGTCCGAAGACACGCACGCGCAATTGTCACCCGCTTCAAGACAGTCATTCCAACTAAGACTAATTTTTCAGCATGAAGAGTGACAGTACACTTCTCCCATCAACGACCCGCTGGCCCTCCCGGCCCCGGCTCACAAGGAGAATCACCATGCTCACCGTCCGTAACGCCCAAGACCGCGGTCTGGCCTTCCATGGCTGGCTGAAATCCTTCCACACCTTTTCCTTCGGCCACTACCGCAACCCCGACGAGCAGGGTTTCTCCGACCTGCTGGTGATCAACGACGATCGCGTCATCGCTGGTAAAGGCTTCGGCGAGCACCCGCACCGAGACATGGAAATCTTCTCCTACGTGCTCGAAGGCGCGCTGGAGCACAAGGACACCCTCGGCACCGGTTCGGTGATCCGCCCTGGCGATGTGCAACTGATGAGTGCGGGGCACGGTGTGGCGCACAGCGAGTTCAACCACAGCCAGGCGCAGCCGGTGCATTTCCTGCAGATCTGGATCGTGCCTAACGTGAAAGGCGCCACGCCGCGTTATCAACAGCAGCACTTCAGTGCCGAGGAGAAGCGTGGCAAGTTGCGGCTGATCATTTCTCCGGATGGCGCTGAGGGGTCGTTGCAGGTACGGCAGAACGCGCGGGTGTATGCGGGGCTGTTCGATGGCGCGGAACGGGCGAGCCTGACCTTGCCGGACAATCGCCACGGTTATGTGCATGTGGCGCGCGGCAGCATCGAGCTCAATGGGCAGGTGCTGAATGAGGGGGATGGTGTGCGGGTGCGGCAGGAGCAGGTGCTTGAGCTGAGCAATGGCCAGGATGCGGAGGTGCTGGTGTTTGACTTGCGGCCGCATGAACTGCCGGGCATGCCGTAAGCAGGACCGGCCTCTTCGCGGGGCAAGCCCGCTCCCACAGGTACACCACTGGCTTCAAGAATAGTGGTGTACCTGTGGGAGCGGGCTTGCCCCGGGTACAAACCGAAGACATCGTTTACATTTCAAACCGGGGACATTGTTTACAGGCTAATACGCAT
>NZ_JBVJLI010000025.1:0-65089 GCF_055584805.1 Pseudomonas sp. NPDC090752
ACGACCACACGGGTGATGCCCAAGCCCAAAGCATTGCTCACCTCAGGCGGCGGGACGGGTTTGAACGCCGGGATGCTGTGGTTCAACGTGATTGCGCTCAAATCGGCTTACAACAATTTGCAAAAGAGCCAAGCGCCAGAATACACGGCAGGATTTGCGGCCTCGATATTTGGCGTGATTGGGGCCTCGGCGGCGACGTTGGTGGGGGTGCGGGCTACGCAGAAGGCGGTGATGTTGCGACTGAGTTCAACGGCGCCTGGAATGGCGTTTGGGAATGGCTTTATAAAGTTCCTAAGTAGTAATTTATTTGCAAGACTAGCGGGCTACCCAGCAATTCTCCTAGGCATGTATTCCGACTATAAAAAGTCTCAGCGCCAAATTCAAAACGGCGGTGGAGAGGCTGGCGCTTTTACGCTCACGGGTGGAGTGGCCGTAGGCATCGGATCCGTGCTAACGCTAGAGGGAAGTCTAGCTATTGCTGGAGCAGCTAAACTCATCTCATTTGCCGCCTTGGCTGCCTTCGGCGTAGTGTTATTAGGAGCAGCCATAATCATGGGCGGCATCTACTTACACGCTCGGGCACATGAAAAAGTTCACTCTCATCTTGAGTTGTGGGCTGCAAGAAGCGTCTTCGGAAACCGGATCAATGATGGTGAGGAACGTAACGATATAACTCTTGATTTCGAGGGCAAGTTACCTCCCCACGAGAATGTAATATCCGAAATTGAAACGTGGCACGGTGAATTTTACTCCCCTCGGCTGCTTACCTCCGATGAGGCTCAACGAATAGGGCTGGCAAACCTTAGAAGCGCCTGGAGTGAAAACAATTCTTGGTCACCTCCTAACTGGACAGCGATCACCCACAGTGACATACCAGAAGCTGTAGCCACCGTTGAATTCACAATACTTTTACGCGAATTTATCGTCGGACAAAGCGAGTGGACAGTAGTAGTGACCAAAATCAACAACGATGGCAGTACGGTAGAACCTCCCAATGAACCTAATGTGCTACCGCTCACAGCAGGGGTTAGTTATCAATATACGAAGTGAAGCGCAGCATGCGACAGGAGCCGCCCTTTTCGTCAGTTACACGCCTAACCAGAGCCTTTCCGACCCAACTAAATCAACCGCTCGCTTCGAATTATATAGGTGAAAAAATGTCAGTAATTTGGCTATTTGACAGCACCAATAAAAACATCAACAACCCTGCCATATCCGGGCAACTTCAATCTTTATCGGATCGACTGCTTACCTTATACAATCCTTGGGTCACTGACTCTGTATTCATGGGCAAGCTTTACACAGCAATGACCATCTGCACTGCACTATACGCTTACCCTGACCTTATCAATTCCAGGGCAAACTCCTCACCCCCCGGATTTTATGCGTTCACTGCCATGCAAATAATATACCCCTTAATATTCGTTCCGTTTTTGGCATATAGGATTTTTTTTATAAAAAACCTGTCGAGCATATACCTAAACCGCAGCACAAAAAAAGTTTACTATCAACGTATAAGAACACTCATCGTATTCGACTGGCACAACACAGCAGGCGGCCTCTTCAAACGCACTGAATTCGCAGGCGCCTCTTTCAGCACCAGCTACGCCCTCGCATTCGCTCCACGTCGAGCAGACGGCTCGCTTCACAAAAAGGGCTGCCTCTGGATCGATAGCAACGAACCAACAGAGCCCGGAATCAAACACGTCGGAGAAGTATGGGAGTACCTCTGCCACTTCATGGCGCACGGCCCCGACAAACTACCGCCACCCCGTGAGCCCAACTGGTGGTACCGCCCCCTGTACGCTATTTGCCTCACACCTGCAGAAGCCTGGCGCCACTACGCCCCTTGGCGAACTGGCGAACCCGGTGAAATGCAGGGCAAAAAGAACTGGCAACTTCCGTTCTGGGCAGTGCTGTTCCCTTACAACATCACCCTCGCCATCGCATGGTATAGCATCTGCCGACTGTTCAACGTCCGAGCCGCGGCTGCGCCTCCAGAAGCCTTTGAAGAAGCCCCCGTTCAACCTAATAGAAAGAAAAAAAAGCGAGACTAACTGCACGCACCAACCATTACCTCTGAGTTCGGGACAGTACTTCATGAACAATCGCACCACCACTAAAACTGCTGACAAGACCAACCTAGCACCCAATGTCATCATCATTACCCGCAAGCGCCAGATCGCGTCATTCGCAGCACTGATATTACCTTTGCCGACCTTGCTAGGCTTATTAGCATTACTGCCCCTAGATAAAATCCATCTGGAAGCAACCTTTGCGTTCCTAGTCGCATGTAGTGCACTCCCCTTAATTCTGGTGCACTGGGTCTACCCAGCCGACAAAGACTCCGTGCACTTGACGCCTGACGGCCTGTCATTCAAGCGACACGGCGAAATTCCATTCAGCAGTATCAAAGCCTATACATAGAAGGCTGCATACGACTGACACGTCATGACAATCCGCCCTTGACGCTCATTGGGAACAAGAAAACGCCGGGGCACGAAGACTTTCGAAAGACGTTCCGCGCTGCAATGGCCGCTTGGTGCGGAGACGCTACGTCGGAGCAGGTCAAGCAGCAGCATTTCTTTGGAACCGCCCTTGCCAACGTGATGGGCTCACTCATCGTTATAATCTGTGGAGGACTAATCATCGCGACAATGACATTGAAGATGGGCATGTCTGCATTACCTCCATTAGCTATAGCCACCTTTGCAGGCGTTCGTTTGCTCTTCAGTCGCCGAGAGGAATAACCCACAAGAAACACCCAGTCCAAGGCAAATTGTTGGACGGGCGTATAAGACCTGCTCAATCAAGCAAAGGGAAGCTAAAAATGAAGCCTATCGTACTCGTCGGCCATCGCCATCACTGCCCGATCCATGGCGAAGGAACAGTAGAAACTGGCTCCAGCGCCACACGCATCGATGACAGGGCGGTCGCCCGTGTCGGCGACCGGATCAGTTGCGGCGCGGTTATCGAAACTGGCGCAGAGTGCACGATCATCGAAGGGGCAACCGGCGGCCAGGGAGGGAGACACGACAAGCCACGGCGGCATCCTTCTGGAAGGCGATCCGGGATGGCTTATCGACTAATACCCAGCAGAGCCCCTCAACAATCCAGCACAACATCACTGACCGGCACCATGCAGCACAACAAGGCATGCTCCCCCCGTGCACGGCCCGCTTCGGACAAGGACAGCACCTCCCCTTCAAGCAACCGGCATTCACAGGTCTGACACAGGCCGGCGCGACAGTGGGCGGCCATCACCAGGCCTTTGGCCTCCGCGAACTGGAGCAGCGGCCCCTCCTGCGGCTGCCATTGAGCAGTGATGCCCGATCGCTTGAAGGTCACAGCGAAGGGGCCACTGTCCGGGATTGGGCGCATCTCCACGGGGCTGTCAGGCGTGACGAAACTGTCCATGTGCAGGCGCGCGGCGATGCCCGCTTCAGTCGCCATCGCCAGCACGCTGGACTGGAATGTCTCGGGGCCGCACAGATGGATGTCTGCCGAAAGTAGAGCGGCTTCGAGTATCAGCGCGGCAAGATCAGGGCGGCCGAGCAAAGCATCGTCAACAGGCTGTCCCAGGCCCGTGACATGCAGCGCGGGCACACAGTACGGCAGTCGGGCGGCAAGGTGTTTCACTTCACCCCATAACGTCAGTTCTTGCCTGCCTCTGATCGTGTGAATGACGCGCACCGGCTTGTCATAACCGGCGTCCACCAGCGCCTGCAGTTTGGTGATTGTCGGGGTAATGCCAATACCTGCACTGAGCATGAAAATGGCAGGGCTGTTGGTATCTACCGTGTCCGGACCAAAAGGCCCTGTGATCTGGATGAGTTGTCCAACGACCTGCTCATGCAACGCCCGTGAGCCGACACCCGTATCGCGCTTCACGGTAATGCGCAGCCGATCGCCCTGTTGTCCGGAGACGGTATAGCGGCGCCAGTCACCGCTCTCGGTCAACCCATGCACCGCGATGTGCTGCCCAGGCTTGATGGAGCCTAGCGAGCCTTGATTGGCCAAGGGGTCCTGCAGCCACAAAGAGCGGATGCCCGGTGCCTCCTCTGTTACCTCGACGACACGCGCCGGACGCGGCCAGTTGGCTACCGGTGGCGCCTTGGGCACACTCGCCGCAATGGCCAGGCGCCCCGGATAATACTGCCCACTGACGCGAATCGGATCGCGTGGCTGGACTCGCCCACCCGCTTCGACATGGGCGTAAACGCCGCAATAGATGTGGCCGAAATGCCGGTTCAACTGTGCGGGTGTATTGATATCGCGCTCACCGGTCTGCGGGTTCATCGACGTGGCGCTGCAGCGCTTGATTGGCCGGATGATCGACAGACAGGCGTCACCCAACTGCACACCCTGCCCCAGCCAGCTGAACTCGATGAAAGGTTCGGCTTCGATGTAGATGTTGCCGCGAAAGCGCATCGGGTCGACCGGCACGCCGAGCCGATCAGAGAGGGCGGCCACCGTGGCCACATTGATGATCGACAGCATCGAGTCGTCGAAGTCCCAGTGCCCTAAACGGTCCTCTCGACGAATGACCCTGGCCTGCTCGCCAAAGGCCTGCCTTAAGCGAGGCGGGTCGTTGAACAGGTTTACGCAGTCGCCCGACGTCGCGTCCCTCAACCCCAACGTGTCGGCGTACCTTTCAGGCCAGTAATGGACAAGGTCCGCATTGGTGGTCAATTGATGAAAAGGTGCGCTGCCTGCAGCGGCCACGCCTCTGGTAATACCGATGACTCGATCACCCGGCACACCCTCGCCCTTGCGCAGCGTCACCTGATCGAGTGTTTCACCTCGAAAGCCTTTTACGGGATAACGGTGCAGTGAAATTACACGGGCCATGAATGGCTCTCCTTGTTATTTAAGGTTCGGATCGGCTATCCGCAGGTGCCTTACTGCACGCGCCTAGCCTGAACCTAACCCATCAACGACCCGTATAACACGACTGAAACCGACGCAATATTGACCTGACGCGACCATGATCCGAGCGACACAGTTCAAAGCTTGAAGCGGACGTGGATACAGCTTTTCCCTTCCAGACGGTCAATGGACACCGCTGCGCTTCCATAGCCCGAGTAACTTTTCACCAACCGCATCCCAAGGCCGGTACCTGTGGGTTTAGGGTAGGTGTCGGGGAAGCCGTCCCCCTCGTCCTTCACTGTCAGCAGTACATGATCCCCGGCATGATTTACCAGGACTTCAACTGTACCTTTGCCGTACTTCAACGCATTGGTAATCAGCTCGGAAACCACCAATCCCAGTGGCGCCATTCGCTCTGGAGGAAGCACAAAATCGTCAGTCTCCAGAACAATTTTCCGGTCAGCCAGGGCCTTGCCCAGGTCACCCAGCAACGCATTCAAATAATCGGCGGCCAGCACATTCTTGTCTTCGGCGGTGTGGTAGAGCCGCTCATGCACGCTGGCAATGGTCACGACGCGGCCCGCTGCAGTTTCCAACTGCAGCTTCACCGCCGTATCCAAAGAAAGGTTCGCCTGCAGGAGCAACAATGTGTTCACGAGATGGAGGCTGTTCTTGACCCGATGATGGATCTCCTCCAGATACAGGTCGCTCCTGCTTTGCCTGGAATTCTGCGCTTCGATCAGCGATAGCAGCTGAGCTTCATACTGATGGCGCTCGGTGATGTCCCTGGACACGGCCATGACGCGTTCCAGTTGGCCGTCTGCGCCAAGAATCGGTGCGACTGTTACATCCCACCATTTAGGTTCATCGGCTGCGGTGGGGAAATACGCTTCAAACCTGGCCGTCTCGCCGGCTGTCACCTTGCCCAAGGCCTCCACAACCAATGGCTTGGACTCCTCGGGCCAGAACTCGGTCCAGCGCTGTCCTTTTACCTCATGCAAGGCGGCCAGGTGCATGAGCTCAAGGCCCTTTTCATTCATGAACTCGATCTCGCCGCTGGGCGACAAGACCTTCACGCAATCGGGACTGGCATTGAGAAAACTTTCTGAGTAGGGATCGGGGTGCGGCGCCTCGACTCCTGCTGCGATGCGCTCGATCCCCAAGGAGATGACATTGGAAATGCCCTCCAGAAAGACCAGATCGCTTTCTACGAAGTCATCGCCATTGCTACTGTCGGCTTCAAGAACGCCAAATGGCCCGAGCGGGCCACGAATCGGCACGTTGATGGCACGCTCGATCCCGTATTTTTTCAGCAGATCTGGGGTGCGAAAGCGTTCCTCCAAACCCAGGTGGTTGGACAGGACAGGCCGATTAGTCGCCAGTGCAAAGCCAGCGGGGCTGGCAACGTCGGCGCCAACGGTGGCATGCCCGATGTCCGATTTATCCCAACCCACACCGTGTGAGAGCACACAGACATCGCTGTCGGGCAGCGGCTGGAGCACCTTGGAGAAACGAGTCTTCATACCCTCGGCGACGACCGTACACGCTTGCGTTAGCAGCGTATCCAGATCATCGACCTTGAGTGACAGCACGCCAAATTCGACAACCAGTTCATGTTGCCGGTGAAGCCGGGCGTGAGACTTTTTCAAGGCGGCCCGAATGGTTTCATCCGGCGGTAACTGTTGCATACGCTCTCCATTGAGATGCCGGGAGGAAATGCGATGATTCCTCTACTTTACCGACGACGTTTCGCTTTTGGCCCTGAAACCATAGACGCTGTTGAGCGCAAGCGTGTGCATTGCCACTCATCGCCCTGCGGCAACCAAGAAAAACGCCTGAGACCCTAATCGGTATGAGACGCGAGTATTCCCTATGAGCCGCCATATTCTGGTAGTAGAAGACGATGAGTTGCTCCGAGCACTGACCGCTGAGAGCCTAGCGTCACTGTACGCCGATCAGGTGCTGCCCTGCGCAAATGCAGACGAGGCGTTGGCGCTGATGAGCGCAGGGGTCAGTGTCTCGCTGGTCTTCACTGACATCCATATGCCGGGGGAGCTGAATGGGCAGGAGCTGGCTCGGGAGATCTGGCGCACTTGGCCTGACGTGTCCGTGTTGCTCACGTCGGGCGATGCCATCGTGGCGCTTGAGACGCTGCCCGATAACGCGTCGTTTCTATCCAAACCTTGGACGCTAGATGACCTGGCGCAGTGTATTGACAGGCTCGCCCACTTGCCAAGGCGACAAGCCGGATAGACGCGACGAGGGGCGCTGCATGACAGTGACCAGGCGATGACTGGCCCCGAATAGAAAACGAGAACGAAAAAAAGGGCCCTAAGGCCCTTTTCTCACGACTTGCAGACCTCAATTGAACTCTGCAGATCTTTATTTGGAGCGGGAAACGAGACTCGAACTCGCGACCCCGACCTTGGCAAGGTCGTGCTCTACCAACTGAGCTATTCCCGCGTCGTGATGGGTGCCATTCTAGCGATATCTAAAACGGCGTCAACCCCTTGATTCAAAAAAGTTTTATTTTTGCTCCGAACCTTCGCGCAGGTGCGGCCAGGCGGCCAGCAAGTAATGCGCCATGGACCACAGCGTCAGCGCCGCCGCCACCAGCAGCAAACCATAACCCAGGATCACCCAGAAGCTCACCAGCGGCGGGTTGGCCAGCAGGATCACCAGCGCCAGCATCTGCGCGGCGGTTTTCCACTTGCCGAGGTTGGACACCGCCACGTGCGCCCTCGCCCCCAGCTCGGCCATCCACTCGCGCAGTGCTGAGACGACGATTTCGCGCCCGATGATCACGGCGGCCGGCAAGGTCAGCCAGAAGTTGGCGTGCACCTGCACCAGCAGCACCAGGGCCACGGCGACCATCAGCTTGTCGGCCACCGGGTCGAGGAAGGCGCCGAACGGCGTGCTCTGCTGCAGCCGACGCGCCAGGTAGCCGTCCAGCCAGTCGGTGGCGGCGGCAACGGCGAACACACTGCTGGCGGCCATATAGCTCCAGTGATAGGGCATATAGAACAGCAGAATGAAGATCGGAATGAGCAGGACGCGTAGAACGGTGAGCAGGTTTGGAATATTCATCGGTACGACTGGCTGCGGGTTGAGCCCGGCATTCTACTCGCTATGCAGGCTGGCATAAATCGACTCGGCAAGCTTTTTACTGATGCCGGGGGCTTTGGCGATCTCATCGATACTGGCGCGGTTGAGCTCCTGCAGGCCGCCGAAATGTTTCAGCAGGTCGCGGCGACGCTTGGGTCCGACCCCGGCAACGTCTTCCAGGCTCGATACGCGTCGGGCCTTGCCGCGCCGGGCGCGGTGGCCGGTGATGGCGAAGCGGTGGGCTTCGTCACGTATCTGCTGGATCAGGTGCAGCGCCGGGTTGTCGCCCTTGAGGGTGAATTCGTGGGCCACGTCGTTGAGGTAGAGGGTCTCGAAACCGGCCTTGCGGGTCACGCCCTTGGCCACGCCGAGCAGGGTCAGGTCAGTGAAAGCCAGCTCCTGCATCACCTCGCGGGCCATGTTCAGCTGGCCCTTGCCACCGTCCACCAGCAGCACGTCGGGCAGCTTGCCCTCGCCGTCCTTGATACGCCCGTAGCGACGCGTCAGGGCCTGGTGCATGGCGGCATAGTCGTCACCGGCAGTCACGCCTTCGATGTTGAAACGACGGTAGTCGGATTTGAGCGGGCCTTCCGGTCCGAAAACCACGCAGCTGGCCACGGTGGCTTCGCCGCTGGAGTGGCTGATGTCGTAACACTCCAGGCGTTGCGGCACTTCGGCCAGGCCCAACACCTCGGCCAGTGCCTCGAAGCGTGCGGCCATGTGCTGGCGGTTGGCCAGGCGCGCGTTGAGCGCCTGCTCGGCATTGGTCACTGCCAGTTGCTGCCAGCGCGCACGCGTGCCACGCACCCGGTGGCTGATGGTCAGCTCGCGGCCGCGCAGGGTCTGCAACGCTTCGCTGATGGCGCTGAAGTCTTCGTGCACCACGTTGACGATCAACTCACCCGGCAGCTCGCGCTCGACATTACCCAGGTAATACTGGGACAGGAAGGCCGACATGACTTCGGCCACCTCCTCCTCGATGCCCACTTGCGGGAAGAAATTCTTGCTGCCGAGCACCCGCCCACCGCGCACGCTGATCAGATGCACACAAGCGCCGCCCGGGTTGACGAAAGCGGCAACCACATCGACATCGCCAGAGCCGCCTTCCATGTACTGCTGGTCCTGAACCCGACGCAACAGGGCGATCTGGTCGCGCAGCTCGGCGGCCTTCTCGAAGTTCAGGGCCATGGCGGCTTTTTCCATCTCGACGTTCAGCTCATTGCCCAACTGCTGGCTACGGCCTTCGAGGAACATCACCGAGTGGCGCACGTCCTCGGCATATTCCTCGGCAGCGACCAGGTCGACGCACGGCCCTTTGCAGCGTTTGATCTGGTACTGCAGGCAGGGCCGGGTGCGGTTGGCGTAGTAACTGTCCTCGCACTGGCGTACCGAGAAAGCTTTCTGCAGCAGGCTGAGACTTTCACGGATGGCCCCGGCACTGGGATACGGCCCGAAGTAGCGGCCCTTGGCTTTTTTCGCACCCCGGTGAATCCCCAGGCGTGGGAATTGGCCGTCAGACAAAAACACATACGGGTAGGACTTATCGTCGCGCAACAGAATGTTGTAGGGCGGTCGCCACTGCTTGATCAGGTTCTGCTCGAGCAGCAGCGCCTCGGTTTCGTTGGCAGTGATGGTGGTTTCGACCTGGGCGATACGCCCCACCAACGCGGCGGTTTTCGGCGCCAGGCCGGTCTTGCGAAAATAGCTGGACAAACGCTTCTTGAGGTTCTTGGCCTTGCCCACATAGAGCAGCCGAGCCTCGGCGTCGAACATCCGGTAGACGCCCGGGCGACCGCTGCAGGTCGCCAGGAACGCGCTGGCATCAAAGATTTGGGACATGAGGTTTTACAGGCTTGCGTCGACCATACCGTGGCGAACGGCCAGCAAGGTCAGTTCGACGTCGCTGGTGACCGAGAGTTTTTCGAAGATCCGATAACGGTAAGTATTGACGGTCTTGGGCGACAGGCACAACTTGTCGGAGATGATCTGTACCTTCTGACAACCGACGATCATCAGAGCGATCTGGATTTCCCGCTCCGACAGCGCATCGAAGGGCGAACCTTGCGGCTGGAACGATTTGAGCGCCAGTTGCTGGGCGATCTGCGGGCTGATGTAGCGCTGCCCGGCAAACGTCAGGCGAATGGCCTGAACCATCTCGTCCAGGCCAGCGCCCTTGGTCAGATAGCCTGCCGCACCGGCCTGCATCAATCGCGTGGGGAACGGGTCTTCCTCGCATACGGTCACCGCCACCACCTTGATGTCGGGGTAGCTGCGCAACAGTTTTCGGGTGGCCTCCAGGCCGCCGATGCCGGGCATTTTCACGTCCATCAGCACGACATCCGGCTTGAGCTCTCGGGCCAGCTTGAGCGCCGACTCGCCCGAATCCGCCTCACCCACCACTTGCAGGCCGTCAATGTCGGCCAGCATGCGTGTAATACCGGTTCGTACCAGATCGTGGTCATCGACCACTAGGACCCTAATCAAGCAGACACCTCGTCAACAGGGCGATTGGATCCCGCCACCTTAACAAAATTTTTCACAGTGGGCCTAGCGTAAAACTTCCGTCAGAAATGTCTGACGCTCTCGGCGCTGCGGCCACGACGTTTCACGCTTGCCCCCCTCGCCCACCAGGCGCCCCAACAAATGCCAAAAGGCCGCCTGGTCCGCCGCAGGCAACCGCCGGAAAGCGCCAAGCACACCGGTTTCATCGGGGGTCAGGCTCGCCAGCGGTGCGGGCGTCCGAACCCCACTCAACACATACAATGCGTCCACGCCTCGAGCTTCCAGCGCCGCCAGGTAATCCACCCGCGGTGTGCGCTCGCCACTTTCGTATTTACCCTGAGCATTGGGTTCGACGCCGCCGATGTCACCAAATACCCGCTGGGTCATGCCCAAGCGTTCGCGCTCTTCCCTAAGACGTTGACCGAGTCCATTCATACGACGCTGCTCCTTATTCCCTACCGGCATCGGGTACTGCCCACAACCCTGTGGGCGCTTGAAAACTTCGCAGCCACTATGCCCCTCACCGCCCCTCGCCGCAAGCCATCACTAAGCCATCACTAAGCCATCACCGACAGTCGTCAGTGACCCGTAAAAGGGCCTGTAAAGGTCCACCGATGATCCGTTGCATGCGCACAAAACACTCATCCTCCCCCATCTCGACAAAGCCACTGCGCCGGTAAAGCCGCCGTGCCGGGTTGCTCTTGAACACCATCAGCCGCAACAACGGCAATCGGCGCTGACCTGCCCAATCGGCCAGTTGTTCCAGCACCCAACTGCCAACGCCACGCCCACGATGCTCCGGTAACAGATGCAGCTCGCGGATGAACAACGCCTGGCGGTCCTGGCTGAGGCTGCAGAAACCCAGCACAGCTTCGTCTTCAACGATCAGCCATTGCTCACGCCAATCCCAAGCCTGGTCGAATGCCTCTTCGATCCACAACAGGTCAAACTCGCGGTAATAGGGCAGCATGGCCCGTCGGGTGAGGTCACGGGCAAAGGCGCAATGCTCATCAGCGGCAGGCGTGAGTTTCATGTCACCATTGTGCACCGCTCAGGTGGCATAGCACACTGGAGAACTTCCCGGGCCGCGCCGCTCCAGCTCGTCCTCCAGCCACTCTGCCAACACGCGGGCATTGTTATGCTCGGTATCCTTGCCGGTATACAGCAAGGTCAAATCCCCCTTGGCAGCCAGATCTATGAGCGGATACCAATGCTCGGGATGCTGCGCCAGTTCCTGTTGATAACGCTGGGCGAACCCGGCGAAATCCACTTCTTCCTGATGAAACGCCTTGCGTAAATCATTCGAAGGCGCCGCCTCCCGCAGCCACTGACCGTGCAACTGCTCCTTGCGTACGTTACGTGGCCACAGGCGGTCGACCAGCACGCGTTGGCCATCGCCCGTCTCGACCGCGTCATAGACACGCTTACAGCGAATCATAGTGTTGCCCTACCGTCGCCACTCGTCTTGAGCCTAGATAATTCATTGACCGAGGTCACGGCCAAGTAACGATTTGTTTCTATGCTGACAGCCTTCGGCACCTTCGCCCGACGCCCATCGGAGCCCCCATGGCAACCCCGTCACTGGCCAGCCAGCCGCCACTGGCCGAACGCGACTCCCGCCCGCAGCTAGACCATAAACCCGGCCGTGCCACCCTCCTCCTGTTCTTCGGCCTGCTCATGGCCGGCATCGCCTACACCGCCTGGAGCCTCAAGCAAGACGTCAGCGCCAGCGGCACCGTGATCACCACGGTCACGCCGTTTCTGCTGTTGGGCCTGGCGCTGCTGATCGCTTTGGGCTTTGAGTTCGTCAACGGCTTTCACGATACCGCCAACGCCGTGGCCACGGTGATCTACACCCACGCGCTGCCTGCACCAGTGGCGGTAGTCTGGTCCGGGCTGTGCAACTTCCTCGGCGTGTTGTTTTCCAGCGGCGCGGTGGCATTCGGCATCATCGCCCTGCTGCCGGTGGAGCTGATCCTGCAGGTGGGCTCGACGGCCGGCTTTGCCATGGTCTTCGCCCTGTTGCTGGCCGCGATCATCTGGAACCTCGGCACCTGGTGGCTGGGTTTGCCGGCTTCGTCCTCGCACACTTTGATCGGCTCGATCATCGGCGTCGGTGTGGCGAACGCGCTAATGCATGGGCGTGACGGCACCAGCGGGGTGGATTGGGGCCAGGCCAGCAAAGTCGGCTATGCGTTGCTGTTTTCGCCGCTGATTGGTTTTGCCTGCGCGGCTTTGTTGCTGCTCGCGCTGCGCGCGCTGGTCAAGCGCAAGGATCTCTACCAGGCGCCAGAAGGCCAGACGCCGCCACCGTGGTGGATCCGCGGCGTGCTGATATTGACCTGCACCGGCGTTTCCTTCGCCCACGGCTCCAACGATGGGCAAAAAGGCATGGGCCTGATCATGCTGATCCTGGTCGGCACCCTGCCAATGGCCTACGCGCTGAACAAGACCATGCCCAGCGAGCAGGCGCTGCAGTTTTCCGCCGTCGCCGAGGTGACCCGTCAGGCACTGGTGCGCAGTGATTCGCAACCACTACCTGCTGACCCGCGCCAGGTACTGACGCTGTTTATCACTCAGCCCAAAGCCGATCCGCAACTGGTGCCGGCCCTTGCCGCACTCACCGGCATGATTGGTGAAGAGGTCAAAAGCTATGGCTCGCTCAAGCGCATACCGGCCGAAGCCATGGCCAACGTACGCAATGACATGTACCTGACCAGCGAAGCGATCCGCTTGATCGAAAAGCACCAGCTGGTGGCCTTCGACCCCGATACCCACAGCCATGTGCAGCTGTTCAAGACGCAATTGGATGACGCCACGCGCTACATTCCGCTTTGGGTGAAGGTGGCCGTTGCGATTGCCCTTGGCCTGGGGACCATGGTCGGCTGGCGGCGCATCGTGGTGACGGTGGGTGAGAAGATTGGCAAGACTCACCTGAGCTACGCCCAGGGCGCGTCGGCGGAAGTGGTCGCTATGTGCACCATCGGTGCAGCGGACATGTTCGGGCTACCGGTGTCGACCACCCATGTGCTGAGTTCGGGCGTGGCCGGGACCATGGTCGCCAGCGGTTCGGGGATCCAGAAGCGCACGCTGATCAACCTGCTGATGGCGTGGGTGCTGACCTTGCCAGCGGCGATGCTGCTGGCGGGCACCCTGTACTGGGTTCTAAACCAGGTTTTCTAGCCTGCAGATTGAACCCGTGGGAGCGGCTTCAGCCGCGAACACCGGCAAAGCCGGTGCCAACCACCGCGTCGTTTGCTTCACGGCTAAAGCCGTTCCCACAGGTTCGATGCTGGCCTTATTCAGGAATTTTCAGGCCTCGCTGAACGGCAGGCCGCTCAAGGAAGCAGCCCAGTACGCGCTGCACTTCCTTGAATTCATCGAACCCCACCAGTTCGCGCGCGTTGTAACGCTCCACCAGGTTGCGTACCCAGGGGAATATGGCGATGTCGGCGATGCTGTACTCATCCACCATCCACTGCCGCCCCCGCAGATGCCGGTCCAGCACACCCAGCAGGCGCTTCGACTCCTTGACGTAACGATCCCGCGGGCGTTTGTCTTCGTATTCCTTGCCCGCAAAAAAGTGAAAGAAGCCAACCTGGCCGAACATCGGGCCAATGCCGCCCATCTGGAACATCAGCCACTGGAGGGTCTGGTAACGGGTTGCCGGATCCTGGCTGAGCAGTTGCCCACTCTTTTCCGCCAGATACTGCAAGATTGCGCCCGACTCGAACAGCGGCAGTGGTTTGCCACCTGGGCCACCGGGGTCGAGAATTGCGGGGATCTTGTTGTTGGCGCTCAGTGAAATGAATTCAGGGCTAAGCTGGTCGTCACTGTCGAAACTGACCTTGTGCGGTTCGTACGCCAGGCCGATCTCTTCCAGCATGATTGATACCTTGACGCCATTGGGCGTGGGTAGCGAGTACAGCTGCAGGCGCTCGGGGTGTTGTGCCGGCCATTTGCGGGTGATGGGGAATGCGCTCAGATCGGTCATGCTCGGTCCCTGGAAGCGTGAAAACCTTCACTTTAGGGACAGCGCTGCGATTTGGCCATCGCAGCGTGCCTGAGGGCGCAGCCACCGGCTGCGCCCTGGGGTCGACTCAGAAGCGCGGCTGGACGGCCTCGGCTCCCCTGGAAATCACCACCTCAACGCGGCGGTTGAGCTGACGTGACTGCGCCGTGTTGTTGCTCGCCACCGGGTATTCCTTGCCGTAACCGGCGCGCTTTATACGTTCTGCACTCACGCCCTGACGGCGCAGCGCGCTGGCCACCGAATCAGCCCGGTGCTCGGACAGCCGCTGGTTCAAGGCATCGCTACCGGTGGAGTCGGTGAAGCCTTCCACCAACACCTTGCGCTCAGGGTTGGCCTGCAGGTAGGCAGCCAGCTCCTGGATGTTCCGATGGCTGCGGCCGTTCAGTTCGGCCTTGCCGGTCTGGAACAGCACATCACCGAAGGTCACCACCTCGCCGCGCGCACTTGGCTTGGTCTGGAGCGCCTTGAGCTGTGCAGTTCGCGCATCCAAACGGGCCTGGGTGCGTTCCACCTCGATACGTTTCTGGGCGGCATCGGTCGTGCGCAAGTCGATGGTTTGCTCGGCAAACTCGATCTGGCGACCGGCCAGATAGGCCAGGCGCTCGACCTCGGAAGACTTGCGGTCCTTGAGCGAGGCCGCTTCGGCCTTGCCCAGGGCAGAGTAGGCCTCCTGGGTTTCCAGCGCGGCGAGGCGGCTTGACTCGGGCTTGCTCTGCAAGATCGAATAGGCTTCGCGGGCTTCAAGCAACTTCGGGTTTTCCGGCGTGGTGCCACAGCCGGTCAGCATCAGGCCAAGGAGTGACACAGCGGGCAGCAGATAGACTTTGGACATGGTCACTTCCTTCAACGAGTGTATGGGGTAATCGGGCTGCCAGGAGCATCAAGGATCTCCTGCTTGAGCACTTCGATCCCCTTGCGGGCGACCTCCAACTGCTCTTTGGCCTTGACCGCCTGGGCCTTGCGCTCGGCCACGCGGGCATCGGCTCGCGCCTCTTCGGCCAGCGTGCGAACCTGTTCGAATTTTTTCTCGCCCAGCGCACGATCCATGGCGCCTACTTTGTCCTGGGCAGCACGCATCTCCACAGGAGCGTACTGGGTCGCATCGGCCGAGACGGCGCGGTTGACAGCGCTGCGGGCCAGCTCGATCTGCTCATTGGGAACGGTCACGCTGGCGCAGCCGCTCATGATTACGAGCAGGCCGGCAAGCGGCAATGTCTTGCAGTTGAAACGCATGGAATAGGCTCCTTTGATGCGCTCGCGAAATCGTGGCTACCGACGTCGGTGACCACAGGCAGTTAGAAATCAGACAGCCTGATCTGGAAACGACGTAAGACTATTGCCACTGGGCTGACGGCCAAATAGGACTTTTCCTAAGCACCCAGTCAGCTTATTCAACAACCGCGTTGGCATAGGCTCCATTCCTGACGGCTCAGCGCCTGTTGGCGCCCGCCCAAATTAGGCCGGGTGCCAACACGCGTCTACTGGCAGAAATGCTAGGTGGAGCACCTGCGAGGCATTGCCGGAACCATCGCTTAACAGCCTGTACCTAGGCCTGACCGTGCGCCTTGAGCTTGAGCTTTTCAGTGTCCACTCGGACGAAGACCGAGTCGGCGCTGACGGTCAGTACATCGCCGGCCCACACCTCGCAGACCACCCGCGTCTTGCGTCCGACCTCGCCCTCCACACGGGCCCTGAGCAGCAGTTCCACGCCCATCGGGGTGGGTTTCAGGTAAGTGAGCCCGAGGCTGCCAGTCACGCAATCGATGCGCGGCAAACTCCCCGCCTCGCGGCCTTCGGCCCGGTAGTGGTAGGCCATGGCAGTCCAATTGGAATGACAATCGACCAGCATCGCCAGCAGGCCGCCGTAGACCAGGCCGGGCCAGCCGGTAAAGGTGCTGTCGGGCAAATGCCGGCACAGCAGGTGAATACCGTCGATATCCCAATGGCTTTGCACATGCAGGCCGCTAGGGTGGGCGCAACCGCAGCCATAGCAGATGCCGTCGGCGGCGGCCAGGGCCTGCAGAGAGAGAGCTTGTTCGTTCATACGCTTCCTGTGCTGGTTGGAATGGGGCGCAAAGCGCCCCGAGGATCACGCAGCCTGCGCAACCACTCTACCGCGCCGCTGGGTCAGCGCAACCAACAGGATGAACAGGGTCACACCGGCAGTCATCAGCGTCTCGTAGCGGTAGGCGTCGCTGAATAGCATATATCCCAAGACCATCACGATGGTGCCGATCACCAGCCAGGTCAGCCATGGGAACAGCCACATTTTCAGCTCCAGCGGCCGCCCTTCGCGGTCTGCACGTGCACGCATGCGCAGTTGCGACACAGCGATCACCAGGTACACCAGCAAGGCGATGGCGCCGGTCGTGGACAGCAGGAAGCCGAACACTTTGCCCGGGAACACATAGTTGACCAAGCAGCCGGCGAAGCCTGCCAGGGTCGAAAGAATGACCGCCACGGTTGGCACGCCCGCACCGGAAATGCGCTTGGTCATGCTCAGCGCCTGACCACGGGCACCCAGGGAATACAGCATCCGCGAGGCGGTATACAGGCCGGAGTTCATGCAACTGGTGACGGCCACCAGTACCACCAGATCGACCAGCAGCTTGGCGCCGGGCACGTTGAGCACTTCCAGCACGCGCTGGAACGAACCCACCGCTTTCAAGGCCGGATCGTTCCAGGCCACCAGCGACACCACCAGGAAGATCGAGGCCAGGTAGAAGATCGCGATGCGGTAGACCACCAGGTTGGTGGCTCGGCGGATCTTGTCTTTCGGGTTGGCGGTTTCGTCGGCCGCGATGGTGACGATCTCGGCGCCGAAGAATGAGAAGATGGTGATCAGCACGCCCCCCAGCACCGTGCCGAAACCATTTGGCATGAACCCGCCGTTGTCCCACAGCCGGCTCACCCCAGACACCTCGGCGAGCGGCCAGAAGCCGAATACCGCCAGGCTGCAGACCACGATGAAGGCGATGATCGCAATCACTTTGACCAGCGCGAACCAGTACTCGAACGCACCGAAATTCTTCACGCTGATCAGGTTGGTACCCGACAGCACGAGCATGATCAAGAAGGCGAACAGCCAGGACGGCACGTCGGGGAAATAGGTGTGCAGGATGTCCGCCCCGGCGATGGCCTCGACCGGGATGATCAGCACCCAGAACCACCAGTACAGCCAGCCGATGGTAAAGCCTGCCCAAGGGCCTATGGCTTCGGAGGCGTAGGTGGAGAACGAGCCGCTGTTGGGGTTGGCGATGGCCATCTCGCCGAGCATGCGCATCACCAGCAGCACCAACAGGCCGGTCATGGCGTAGGAAATCAGAATGGCCGGGCCAGCCGTTGCGATGGCGTTGGAGGAACCGATGAACAGCCCGGCGCCGATGATGCCGGCGATGGAGATCATGGACACCTGACGGGAAGTCAGGCCGTGCTGCA
Organism: Pseudomonas sp. NPDC090752; assembly: GCF_055584805.1. NCBI lineage: Bacteria > Pseudomonadati > Pseudomonadota > Gammaproteobacteria > Pseudomonadales > Pseudomonadaceae > Pseudomonas > Pseudomonas sp. NPDC090752. The sequence goes on from NZ_JBVJLI010000025.1 coordinate 17,948, forward strand.
GGGAACGCTGTTTGTTGTTTTCTAGCGAAGCCATGGAGAACCCTCGAATGGGTCGGCCGCCGCACGGGCGGCTGAAAAGTCGGAGCAGAATTCTTGTAGTTCGTGTTGCTCTTTTTTCTTGTTGTGACATTGGCGGCGGCGCACTTGCCTCCTCTTCGCAGTACCGGCTGGGCTTATTGATCCGGGTCAGTATTGATCTGTAAAGCGAGGTCAACAAACGACCTTTTCGAAGTACATGATTCCGATACGGAATGAAGTTGCAGAATTCAGCGGGGCGCTAGCACCATGGTTAACACATCACTGTGATCAGCCGCCTGGAGATCGCGAATTTATGGAATTACAGCAATCGGATAATTCGTTTGCGGAATAACACAGAGGCGAGCTTCGATAGTAGGAACATCGAACAAGGTCCACATGCCCATGAATCTGGAAAGTGTCAGCCAATCCATTGCCATCGTTCACCCGATCACACTTTCCCACGGCCGTAATGCTGAGGTCTGGGATACCGAGGGCAAACGTTACATCGACTTCGTGGGGGGTATCGGTGTCCTCAACCTGGGCCACTGCAACCCCGCCGTGGTCGAGGCCATTCAAACCCAAGCCACGCGCCTGACCCACTACGCCTTCAACGCCGCGCCGCACGGCCCGTACCTGGAGTTGATGGAGCGCCTGAGCGCATTCGTCCCGGTCAGCTACCCGCTGGCCGGCATGCTCACCAACAGCGGTGCGGAAGCAGCGGAGAACGCCCTGAAGGTAGTTAGGGCCGCCACCGGTAAACGCGCCATCATCGCCTTCGATGGCGGCTTTCATGGCCGTACGCTGGCAACCCTGAATCTCAACGGTAAAGTCGCCCCGTACAAGCAACGGGTCGGAGAGCTGCCGGGGCCGGTGCACCACTTGCCCTACCCCAGCAACGACACCGGAGTCAGCTGCGAGCAGGCACTGAAAGCCATGGAACGCCTGTTCAGCGTCGAGTTGGCGGTGGAAGACGTAGCGGCGTTCATCTTCGAGCCGGTACAGGGCGAAGGCGGCTTCCTCGCCCTCGACCCGGCTTTCGCCAAGGCGCTGCGCCGCTTCTGCGACGAGCACGGGATGCTGATCATCATCGACGAGATTCAGTCCGGCTTCGGCCGCACCGGTCAGCGCTTCGCCTTCCCACGCCTGGGTGTCGAGCCGGACTTGCTGCTGTTGGCGAAAAGCATCGCAGGCGGCATGCCGCTGGGCGCCGTGGTCGGACGGAAAGAATTGATGGCAGCACTGCCCAAGGGCGGCCTGGGGGGTACTTATTCCGGCAACCCAATCGCCTGTGCGGCGGCGCTGGCGAGCCTGGCGCAGATGACCGATGAGAACCTTGCGACCTGGGGCGAACGCCAGGAGCAGGCAATCGTCAGCCGCGTTCAACGCTGGCAAAGCCAGTACCCATTCATCGGGCGCTTGACCGGTGTGGGAGCGATGCGTGGCATCGAGTTCGTCAATGCCGACGGCAGCCCGGCACCGGCGCAACTGGCCAAGGTGATGGACGCGGCGCGGGCCAAAGGCTTGTTGCTGATGCCCAGCGGCAAGGCGCGACACATCATTCGCCTGCTGGCACCGCTGACCATCGAAGCCGAGCTGCTCGATGAAGGGTTGGATATCCTCGAGCAGTGCCTGGCGGAGCTTAGCTGAAGTTTAGAGGCCCAGTTCTTCAGGGGTGAGCATGTCGGACTCGAAAGCAATCCAGCCGCCTTCGAGTTCGGCGTGGCCGTTGACGATCGGGCCGTAGTAGGTCAGGCCGTTCTCCAGGGTCACGCAGATGTGTGTGGCGTTTTTTTCTGGCGCCGCGAGCGTCCCGACGAAATGCACCTTCTTCAGGGTTTCGGTCACCGCTTCGAGGCCGACGCGCATGTTGGGGTTTTCCGAGGCTTCGATATCGCCGCCACGGTCTTCGGCGCTGACGGTCACAGTAGCGGTGTACGGGTACTTGGTGCTCAAGCGGAGTTTCCTCGGGATAAAATGCGGGCTTGCGGGCGCGTAAGAGTACGGGAGCAAGGCGCGGATGTCTCTATCGGCCTGACCGAATCCACATGGCCTCCCCCGCCCCGATCTGTTAGGGTGCCCGCCGATGCACGCCACACCACACGAGGACACCGAGTGAGCGCCGAAGAACCCCTGATCGCCGACCTGTTCGAGGTCGACAAACGCCTGACCCTCAAGCCCGTCGTGGACTTCAACAGCTACCTGCGCAATGCCTTCGGCGAAGGCCCATGCCGCTGCCACCGCTGCACCGAAGGCGGCGACGAAAGTACCTACAGCCACGCGCATAGTTTCACTTTCGAAGGCCGCCAATGGCACCGCCGCTTTGCCAGCACGGCCGGCAGCGATGTGGCCCAGGTGCTGAAAAAAGCCTGGCTGTCGTACACCAAGGCCGACCTCAACCTGATCGGTGCGCTGGACCTGACCACCCTCAAGACTTTCACCGATGCCGCCCTGCACGAGCGCCTGCTGGCCCTGCTGCCGGCCAGCGGCCTGGCCCGCGAAGTCGATGGCCAATGGTTGCTGCAAGCCCAGGCCGACTGACGGCCCGGCGGTAAAGCAGGATTCTCCCGCTCTGCTACCGTGGGAGAATCCGCACAGCCGCAGGTAGTCCGTCATGGCCCGCACAACGCCCATCGAGCTGTACCGCAATATCGGTATCGTTGCCCACGTAGACGCTGGCAAGACCACGACCACCGAGCGCATCCTGTTCTACACCGGGGTCAATCACAAGATGGGCGAAGTGCACGACGGTGCCGCGACCATGGATTGGATGGCCCAGGAGCAAGAACGCGGCATCACCATCACCTCGGCGGCGACCACGGCCTTCTGGCAAGGCTCGACCAAGCAGTTCGCCGACAAGTACCGCTTCAACATCATCGACACCCCGGGCCACGTCGACTTCACCATCGAGGTGGAGCGCTCGTTGCGCGTGCTCGATGGCGCGGTGGTGGTATTCAGCGGCGCCGACGGCGTCGAGCCGCAGTCCGAGACGGTGTGGCGCCAGGCCAACAAGTACCATGTGCCGCGCCTTGCCTACATCAACAAGATGGACCGTCAGGGCGCCGACTTCCTGCGCGTGGTCAAGCAGATCGACAAGCGCCTGGGGCACCACCCGGTGCCGATCCAGCTGGCCATCGGCAGCGAAGAGAATTTCATCGGCCAGATCGACCTGGTGAAGATGAAAGCTATCTACTGGAACGATGCCGACAACGGCACCAGCTACCGCGAAGAAGAGATCCCCGCCGAACTCCAGGCGCTGGCCGACGAATGGCGCGCGCACATGATCGAGGCCGCCGCCGAGGCCAATGATGAATTGACGATGAAGTTTCTCGACGGTGAGGAACTGAGCATCGACGAGATCAAGGCAGCGCTGCGCCAGCGCACTATCGCCAACGAAATCGTGCCGACCATCCTCGGTTCATCGTTCAAGAACAAGGGTGTGCCGCTGATGCTCGATGCGGTCATCGACTACCTGCCCGCGCCATCGGAAATCCCGGCGATCAAAGGCACCGACCCAGATGATGAACAAAAGGATCTGGAGCGCCACGCCGACGACAAGGAACCGTTCTCGGCCCTGGCCTTCAAGATCGCCACCGACCCGTTTGTCGGCACCCTGACCTTTGCCCGGGTCTATTCCGGCGTGCTCAGCTCCGGTAACGCCGTGCTCAACTCGGTCAAGGGCAAGAAGGAACGCATCGGCCGCATGGTGCAGATGCACGCCAACCAGCGCGCCGAGATCAAGGACGTGTGCGCCGGCGACATCGCCGCGCTGATCGGCATGAAGGACGTGACCACCGGCGATACCCTCTGCGACATCGACAAACCGATCATCCTCGAGCGCATGGACTTCCCCGACCCGGTGATTTCCGTGGCCGTGGAGCCGAAGACCAAGGCCGACCAGGAGAAAATGGGCATCGCCCTGAGCAAGCTGGCCCAGGAAGACCCGTCATTCCGCGTGCGCACCGACGAGGAGACCGCCCAAACCATTATTTCCGGCATGGGCGAGCTGCACCTGGACATCATCGTCGACCGCATGCGTCGCGAGTTCAACGTCGAAGCCAATATCGGCAAGCCGCAGGTGGCCTACCGCGAAAAGATCCGCAACACCTGCGAAATCGAGGGCCGCTTCGTTCGCCAGTCCGGCGGGCGCGGCCAGTACGGCCACTGCTGGATCCGCTTTGCGCCGGGCGATGAAGGCAAGGAAGGCCTGGAGTTCATCAACGAGATCGTCGGCGGCGTGGTGCCGCGCGAGTACATCCCGGCGATCCAGAAGGGCATCGAGGAACAGATGAAGAATGGCGTGCTCGCCGGCTACCCATTGATCAACCTCAAGGCGGCAGTGTTCGACGGTTCTTACCACGACGTCGACTCCAACGAAATGGCCTACAAGATCGCTGCCTCCATGGCCACCAAGCAGCTGTCGCAGAAAGGCGGCGCGGTATTGCTGGAACCGGTGATGAAGGTCGAGGTGGTTACCCCCGAGGAGTATCAGGGCGACATCATGGGCGACCTGAGCCGGCGCCGCGGGATGATTCAGGATGGCGACGAGACTCCCGCCGGCAAGGTGATCCGCGCTGAAGTGCCGCTGGGTGAGATGTTCGGCTATGCCACCTCGATGCGCTCGATGACCCAGGGGCGGGCCAGCTACACCATGGAGTTCACCCGCTATGCCGAGGCGCCGGCGAGTATTGCCGATGGCATTGTGAAGAAGAATCGCGGGGAGTGAATGTTGCGCCTGTTCCGGCCTCTTCGCAGCTAAAGCCGCTCCCACAGGGATCCCATACCCCCTGTGGGAGCGGCTTCAGCCGCGAAGAGGCCGGCACATTCAGCACCCCATTTCAGTGTTGCTCCCCCGCCCGCTTCAGCAATTTCTTGCACCGCTCCGACAAATGCACCACGCGCAAATGCTTGCCCGCCTTGGCATACCGCTCCCGCAAAGTCGTCAGCGCCGCAATCGCCGAATAATCGACAAAGCTCACATGCTGGCAATCCAGCGTAACCTTGGCCGGGTCATTGGCTGGGTCGAACTGGTTTAGAAACGGCGTGACCGAGGCGAAGAACAGCGTGCCATGCACCTGGTAATGCTTCACACCCTCCCCGTCTTCATGGCTGTCGGCATACAGCTCCCGCGCATGCTGCCAGGCAAAGTTCACCGCCGCGATGACGATACCGAACAGCACCGCCGTCGCCAGGTCGGTAAACACCGTGACCACCGTTACGGCGATGATCGCCAACACATCGCTCACCGGCACCTTGTGCAGCACCCGCAAGGACGCCCAGGCGAACGTCTGCTGGGCAACCACGAACATCACGCCGACCAGCGCGGCCAGCGGAATACGCTCGATCAGAGGCGACAGGAACAACACGAACAGCAGGATCATCACCCCCGCCACCACGCCAGTAAGTCGGCCCCGACCATTGGAGCTCAGGTTGATCACGGTCTGGCCGATCATCGCGCAACCGCCCATGCCGCCGCACAGGCCCGAGACCATGTTGGCCGCGCCCAGGGCCACGCACTCGCGGTCTGGGTAGCCGCGGCTTTCGGTGATTTCATCGGTGAGATTGAGGGTCAGCAGGGTTTCTAGCAGCCCGACCATGGCCATCAACAGCGCATAGGGGGCGATGATTTTCAGGGTATCCAGATTCCACGGCACGTCGGGCAAGGCCAGCGTCGGCAGACCACCGGCGATGTGCGCCATGTCGCCGAGGGTACGGGTCGGCAGATTAAGCAGATACACCAGCAGGCCGACACCGAGAATTGCCACCAGCGCCGGCGGCACGGCGCGGGTCAGCTTCGGCAACACGTAAACCACCAGCATGGTCAATGCCACCAGGCCGATCATCAAGTACAGCGGCGCGCCGCTGAGCCAGTGCTCGCCCTGCTTGAAGTGTTCCAGTTGTGCCAGCGCGATGACGATCGCCAGGCCGTTGACGAAGCCGAGCATCACCGGGTAAGGCACCAGGCGCACCAGTTTGCCCAGGCGCAGCAGGCCAAACAGGATCATCACCACCCCCCCCAGCAGCACCGTGGCCAGCAGGTACTGCGCGCCGTGCTGCACCACCAGGGCGACGATCACCACCGCCATCGAGCCGGCAGCACCGGAGATCATGCCCGGTCGACCACCGAAAAGCGCGGTCAGGGTACAGATGATGAACGCACCGTACAGCCCCATCAGCGGGTTGAGGTGGGCTACCAGGGCGAAGGCGATGCACTCAGGCACCAGGGCGAACGAAGTGGTCAGGCCGGCGAGCAGGTCGGCGCGAAGTCGGGCGGGTTTCATGAAATACCTGTGGCGCAGTCCGTGGGGACGGAACAAAAACGAAGGATCGCGATGTTACGGAATTTGTCGGGAAGGGACCACCGCGAGGGCGCCTATCGCCCTGCCCGCGTCAACCACTCGGCCATCGAAACATCCTCCAACGCGTACTCGCCGCGGTTGGCTTTCCACACCAGTTCCTTGTCGCGCAGTGCGTCCAGGGCTTTCTGTACATTCGGGGCGCCCGCGCTGGCTTGCGCCTGGGCCAGTTCGAGTTTGCGGTTGACGTCTGTGAAGGTCTGTTCGGTGAAGGGCGAAAACGGTTGTTTTGCCAACGTACGCTCCGCCATGACTTCCAGTACTGCCTGCTGCAACGGCGAAAGGTCGTTCCAGGCACTTTCATAATCGCTCCAGACGCCAGCCTGATGGTTAAGTGCCCCTGTGCGCAGAAGCTCACCCAGGTTGCCAGCCTCGCCTAGGCCGACGCTGACCTCCGCCAGTAACTTGCCGAGCATCTCCGGGCGCCGACCTACGAGCTCGAAGGCATACTCCAGGTCTTCAACCTTGAACTGGTTATCCTGCGCCAGGCGTCGGTTCCACAGCTGCGTCACGAACTCGACATAGTCGCGCCCTAGCAGCGGGAAAGGTGTGATGCTGGCACCAAAGAACGGCTGCCTGCTCTTGAGCACCAGGTTAGCCAGCTTGTCGCGACTGGAGCCGGTGAAAACCAGCCGCAGGCCATCCGGACGGTCGCCACGGTTCAGATGGTCTCGTGCGGCCTTGAGAGCAAACATCGCATTCAATCCCTCTTCGCTGTTGAGGGCATGCTGGGCCTCATCGATGATCAGCACCACCATCTGCCCCGACACCTGATGCAGCACCGCCAGCGCCTGGGCCAAGGTTGTTCCCGCCGGTAGCTGGGGCCTCGTGAAGTCCCAACTAAGGGTGCGCAGCAGATTGATCTTATCGACACCAGCTTTTTTTGCGGCCTTGGCCAGCGCGCTCTCATAGCTGCCCAAGGCCGTACCGATGGCTCCACTGATCAGCTCGGCAGGGTCCGCGTCGCGATCAGACCACAGGTCAACATAGACAGGTAACCAGCTACGCTGGAGACATTCCGGCACGAAGTCGTTGTTCAGAAATGTGCTTTTACCGGTACGTCGGGGCGCCGCCAGGAACATCCCCGAGCTGTAATCGACCAGCGACTCGCCGGCGAGGTCCTGGGCCAAGGCCTTGGCCAATTGATCGCGACGCAGGATTGGGCGGGAGGGGCTCATCAACTATCCTCTATTATCCTTTCGACTATATTTTATAGCGTACAAGATAAATGCAAGATAAAACATCCTCACCGCCACCGACCCGGCAAGAACCCGACAAATTTGCCATCATGTCCATTCCACCTGCGGAGATCATGGACATGCCGCTACGCCCTCTTTTCGCCTCGCTGCTGCTGGCTGCGAGCCTGGCCGCTCAAGCCGCCACCGAAGTGTTGCCACTGCATTACCGCAGCAGCGCCGAACTGCTGCCCGCCGCACAGTCCTTCATCGGCAAGGACGGCAGCGTCAATGCTTTCGAGAACAAGCTGATCGTCAACGCCCCCCCCGAGCGCATCGACGACCTGCGCGCACTGCTTCAGCAACTGGACACTGCGCCCAAGCGCCTGCTGATCAGTGTCGACAATAACGACAGCAACTTTCAAGACAACCGCGGCAATGCGCGTGTCATCCATTACGGCACCAGCAATCGAGACGGCGGCCTGCAGCAAGTTCAAGCCAGCGAAGGCCAGCCAGCGCTGATCCAGGTCGGCCAGAGCATCCCGATCACCAGCACCAGCACCGATGGCTACGGGCGTATTCAGAGCGACACCGAATACCGCAACGTCACCCAAGGATTCTACGTCACCCCAAGCCTGAGCGGCGAAACGGTTCGTCTGCAAATAAGCAGCAATAATGACCGAATGAGCCAGGAACGTGCTGATGTAGTAAAAGTGCAAAGTACCGACACGACCGTTACCGGAAGGCTGGGCGAATGGATCACCCTGGCTGGCTTCAATCAGCAGAGCCAGGCCGACCGCAGCCCGTCAAGTCGCACTTACAGCACCCAACGGGGTGAAAACATGACTTTACGTGTCAAAGTCGACCTTCTCGACTGATCCCAAGCAATTCAAGGCCTCGACCCAAGGCCTTGAAACTGACCGCCAAGTCGCATTAGACCAAAGATGTAGTAAGAAGAAAAAAGCACTACAAAACATTTGACAGGCCGTTTTTGGCAAGGGCATGATGGCCTCGCTCCCGCTAATCAGGGGCCCTGGCAAGGGCCTTCGAGGCGTACTCCTACCACCCTTGGAGACACCTCGTGTCTATACGGCCCACAAGGCGGTTCGACGGGATTGCGACTGCAACGAGAAGTTGTCCCGAGGGACGGAAGCGCATCACCGCAGTACTGGCAATCGCGTAGCACCGCAGCAAGGCATCCACGAGCCGACCTGCCGGAGTACCGCCTCGCCCGGCCTGCACCTCCTTCCCCCTTCGAGCCTTCGCGTTCGCCGCCGCACTCCCCCGGACAGGACAGCCGCCAGGCCCCTGATTCGCTTCGTGAGCATCAGCACAATTACCCCAAGATCGATGCGACGAGGTTTATTTCCATGGCACTGACACGCGAACAGCAAATTGCAGCCCTCGAGAAAGACTGGGCCGAAAACCCGCGCTGGAAAGGCGTGACCCGTACCTATACCGCCGCCGATGTCGTTCGCCTGCGTGGCTCCCTGCAGCCAGAGCACACCTTGGCCCGCGTGGGTGCAGAAAAACTGTGGAAGCTGGTCACCGAAGGTGCCCACCCGTCCTTCCGCCCTGAAAAAGATTTCGTCAACTGCATGGGTGCCCTGACCGGCGGCCAGGCAGTGCAGCAGGTAAAAGCCGGCATCCAGGCTATCTACCTGTCTGGCTGGCAGGTGGCCGCCGACAACAACTCGGCCGAGTCCATGTACCCAGACCAGTCGCTGTACCCGGTCGACTCGGTACCGACCGTGGTCAAGCGCATCAACAACTCGTTCCGCCGCGCCGACCAGATCCAGTGGAAAGCGGGCAAGAACCCAGGCGATGAAGGCTACATCGACTACTTCGCGCCTATCGTGGCTGACGCAGAAGCCGGCTTCGGTGGCGTCCTGAACGCCTACGAGCTGATGAAGAACATGATCGAAGCAGGCGCCGCCGGCGTGCACTTCGAAGACCAGCTGGCCTCGGTGAAAAAATGCGGCCATATGGGCGGCAAGGTGTTGGTACCCACCCAGGAGGCCGTACAGAAACTGGTTGCAGCACGCCTGGCTGCCGACGTTTCGGGCGTACCAACCATCATTCTGGCCCGTACCGACGCCAACGCCGCCGACCTGCTGACCAGCGACTGCGACCCGTACGACCAGCCGTTCGTGATCGGTGAGCGTACCCGTGAAGGCTTCTATAAAGTGCGCGCCGGCCTCGACCAGGCCATCGCCCGCGGCCTGGCCTACGCACCGTACGCCGACCTGATCTGGTGTGAAACTGCCAAGCCGGACCTGGACGAAGCCCGCCGCTTCGCCGAAGCGATCAAGAAGGAATACCCGGACCAGCTGCTGTCGTACAACTGCTCGCCTTCCTTCAACTGGAAGAAGAACCTTGACGACGCGACCATCGCCAAGTTCCAGCGCGAGCTGTCGGCAATGGGCTACAAGCACCAGTTCATCACCCTGGCCGGCATCCACAACATGTGGCACGGCATGTTCAACCTGGCGCACGACTACGCCCGCAACGACATGACCGCCTACGTGAAGCTGCAGGAGCAGGAGTTCGCTGACGCCAGCAAGGGCTATACCTTCGTAGCGCACCAGCAGGAAGTGGGTACTGGGTACTTCGATGACATGACCACCGTGATTCAGGGTGGGGCTTCGTCGGTGACTGCACTCACCGGGTCGACTGAGGAAGAGCAGTTCCACTGATAGTGTAGGTGGTGAAGGAGGCCCGGGGCTTGTGAGAGCCCCGGGCTTTTTTGTGGCTGTCACAACAGCTTCAGCGCCAATGAGACCGAGCGCCGCCAGCGCGGCGCTTCGCGGGGCAAGCCCGCTCCCACTGTCTACCTTCGGCCAGTCATGCCTGTGACCTCTTCACTGTCCGCCTTGTTTGTCCGACTCGATATCGAGGCGGATGCTGTTTGAGTCTCTTCTACCTCAGGCCATGCACCAAGGCTGACAGTGGATATGCCACTGACATGATTGGCCGAAGGTGGATCTGGGAGCGGGCTTGCCCCGCGAAGCGCCGCGCGGGCGGCGCTCGATCTCATGAACGCCGAAACCGTCGTGGCGAGCACCTCTCAGCCCCAACGCAATCCCCCTCCCAGCCAAGCCCCCATATCCCGTCTATGCTTCAACCCAACCGCCAAACCATTGACCCAGAGCGGTACCCCAACCTCAAAAAACTGATAGAACACGAGTCTTTCGCATTTGCAAGTGGGGCCAATAGCCAGATGAACTTTACAAGCCTCAGAACAGCCCAATTACAGAGCATCAGGTCAAATGATATTAATTATCATTACGCAACTTGTAATTCGTTACCACTCGCAAGAAACATAATTAACAAAACCAGTCGCAATGCCCGAATATCAAGGCTTTCAGCCAGTTACGAACAGGTTTTGTTCTAAATGCTACGAATAAATTTGCAACGGAAATTTTACTTGCACCGGGTTTACCCATAAAATCAGCCCGATTGATTCAGCTGCGACATTTGGTCACTGCACCTGCGACACCACGTCGCCGCTTTACTTATTTCAGACTGCAGAGCTGGGTCTCTGTATAAGGATCTCTAGCATGTCCGATTCGGCAGGACTCATCGCCCACAACTGGGGCTTTGCCATCTTCCTTCTGGGTGTCGTCGGCCTGTGCGCCTTCATGCTCGGCCTGTCCAGCCTGCTCGGTAGCAAGGCTTGGGGCCGCGCCAAGAACGAACCCTTCGAATCCGGAATGCTGCCCGTCGGCAGCGCCCGCCTGCGCCTGTCCGCCAAATTCTATCTGGTCGCGATGCTGTTCGTGATCTTCGATATCGAAGCCCTCTTTCTCTTTGCATGGTCTGTGTCCGTCCGCGAAAGCGGCTGGACCGGGTTCGTCGAAGCTCTCGTTTTCATAGCAATTCTGTTGGCAGGTCTTGTCTACCTATGGCGCGTCGGTGCTCTTGATTGGGCTCCCGAAGGTCGCCGCAAGCGGCAAGCGAAGCTGAAACAATGAGGCTTTGGCAATGCAATACAATCTCACCAGAATCGACCCGGATGCGCCCAACGAGCAGTACCCGGTAGGTGATCGGGAAACCGTCACCGACCAACTGCTGGAAGACCAGGTCCACAAGAACATCTACATGGGGAAACTCGAAGATGTGCTGCGTGGCGCGGTCAACTGGGGTCGCAAGAACTCCCTCTGGCCGTACAACTTCGGCCTGTCCTGCTGCTACGTGGAAATGACCACGGCCTTCACGGCGCCCCACGACATCGCCCGCTTCGGCGCCGAAGTCATCCGGGCATCGCCGCGTCAGGCCGACTTCATGGTCATCGCCGGTACCTGCTTCATCAAGATGGCGCCGATCATCCAGCGCCTCTACGAGCAGATGCTCGAACCGAAGTGGGTCATCTCCATGGGGTCGTGCGCCAACTCCGGTGGCATGTACGACATCTACTCGGTCGTTCAGGGGGTCGACAAGTTCCTCCCCGTGGACGTCTATGTGCCTGGCTGCCCGCCACGCCCTGAGGCTTTCCTGCAAGGCTTGATGCTGCTGCAGGAGTCGATCGGCCAAGAACGACGCCCGCTTTCCTGGGTTGTTGGTGATCAAGGTATTTACCGTGCCGAGATGCCAGCCCAGAAAGACCTGCGTCGTGAGCAGCGCATTGCCGTGACCAACCTGCGCAGCCCCGACGAAGTCTGATCCAGCGACCTGCCGCCCGCTCCCATAAGGAGCCGGCGGCCTGGCTTCATTCTTAACGTTGACCCAAAGCGACCGAGACCATGACAGCGGACAACGCTATTTATATTCCGCCCTACAAGGCTGACGACCAGGATGTGGTCGTCGAACTGAACAATCGTTTTGGCGCCGAAGCATTCGTCGCCCAGGAAACCCGCACCGGCATGCCCGTGCTGTGGGTCAAGCGCGCCCAGCTCAAAGAGGTGCTCAGCTTCCTGCGCGGCGTGGCCAAACCGTACAGCATGCTGTACGACTTGCACGGCGTCGACGAGCGCCTGCGTACCCAGCGTCGCGGCCTGCCGGCGGCCGACTTCAGCGTGTTCTACCACCTGATGTCGATCGAGCGTAACAGCGACGTGATGATCAAGGTGTCGCTCAGCGAAGGCGACCTGAACCTGCCGACCGTGACCGGCATCTGGCCCAACGCCAACTGGTACGAGCGTGAAGTCTGGGACATGTTCGGCATCGACTTTGCCGGCCACCCCCACCTGAGCCGCATCATGATGCCGCCGACCTGGGAAGGTCACCCGCTGCGCAAGGACTACCCAGCCCGAGCCACCGAGTTCGACCCCTACAGCCTGACCCTGGCCAAGCAGCAGCTTGAAGAGGAGTCGGCACGTTTCAACCCGGAAGCCTGGGGCATGAAGCGTCAGGGCGCCAACGAGGACTACATGTTCCTCAACCTGGGCCCGAACCACCCGTCTGCCCACGGTGCATTTCGTATCGTCCTGCAGCTGGATGGCGAAGAGATCGTCGACTGCGTCCCGGACATCGGCTACCACCACCGTGGTGCCGAAAAGATGGCCGAGCGTCAGTCCTGGCACAGCTTCATTCCCTACACCGACCGTATCGACTACCTCGGCGGGGTGATGAACAACCTGCCGTACGTACTGGCAGTAGAGAAGCTGGCGGGCATTCAGGTGCCGCAGAAGGTCGACGTGATTCGCATCATGCTCGCCGAATTCTTCCGCATCACCAGCCACCTGCTGTTCCTGGGCACCTACATCCAGGACGTCGGCGCCATGACCCCGGTGTTCTTCACCTTCACCGACCGCCAGCGCGCCTACACCGTGATCGAAGCGATCACCGGTTTCCGCCTGCACCCGGCCTGGTACCGCATCGGTGGCGTCGCCCACGACTTGCCGCGCGGCTGGGACAAGCTGGTCAAGGACTTCGTCGATTGGCTGCCCAAGCGTCTCGACGAGTACACCAAGGCCGCCCTGCAGAACAGCATCCTCAAGGGCCGTACCGTCGGCGTCGCCGCGTACAACACCAAGGAAGCGCTGGAATGGGGCACCACCGGTGCTGGCCTGCGCTCCACCGGTTGCGACTTCGACCTGCGTAAAGCTCGCCCCTACTCCGGCTACGAGAACTTCGAGTTCGAAGTACCGCTGGCCCATAACGGCGATGCCTACGATCGCTGCATGGTCCGTGTCGAGGAGATGCGCCAGAGTATCCGCATCATCGACCAGTGCCTGCGCAACATGCCGGAAGGCCCGTACAAGGCGGACCACCCGCTGACCACGCCGCCGCCGAAAGAGCGCACCTTGCAGCACATCGAAACCTTGATCACGCACTTCCTGCAAGTCTCGTGGGGCCCGGTCATGCCGGCCAACGAGTCGTTCCAGATGATCGAAGCGACCAAGGGCATCAACAGTTACTACCTGACGAGCGATGGCGGCACCATGAGCTACCGCACCCGGATCCGTACCCCGAGCTACCCGCACCTGCAGCAGATCCCTTCGGTGATCAAAGGCAGCATGGTCGCCGACCTCATTGCGTACCTGGGCAGTATCGACTTCGTTATGGCTGACGTGGACCGCTAAGCATGAACAGCACGCTTATCCAGACAGACCGTTTCGCCCTGAGCGAAACCGAGCGCTCGGCCATCGAGCACGAGATGCACCACTACGAGGACCCGCGCGCGGCGTCCATCGAAGCCCTGAAGATCGTCCAGAAGGAACGTGGCTGGGTGCCGGACGGCGCCATTCACGCGATCGGCGATGTGCTGGGCATTCCGGCCAGCGACGTCGAGGGCGTGGCCACCTTCTATAGCCAGATCTTCCGCCAGCCGGTCGGCCGCCACATCATCCGCGTGTGCGACAGCATGGTCTGCTATATCGGCGGCCATGAATCCGTGGTCAGCCAGATCCAGAGCGAGCTGGGCATCGGCCTCGGCCAGACCACCGCCGACGGCCGCTTCACCCTGCTGCCAGTGTGCTGCCTGGGCAACTGCGACAAGGCCCCAGCGCTGATGATCGACGATGACACCTTTGGCGACGTGCAGCCGGCTGGCGTTACCAAACTGCTGGAGGGTTACGTATGACCATTACTTCCTTCGGCCCGGCCAACCGCATCGCGCGTTCGGCCGAAACCCACCCGCTGACCTGGCGCCTTCGCGACGACGGCGAGCCGGTCTGGCTGGCCGAGTACGAATCCAAGAACGGCTACGCCGCTGCCCGCAAGGCATTGAGCGAGATGTCGCAGGACGACATCGTGCAGTCGGTCAAGGATTCCGGCCTCAAGGGTCGTGGCGGTGCAGGCTTCCCCACTGGCGTGAAGTGGGGCCTGATGCCCAAAGACGAATCCATGAACATCCGCTACCTGCTGTGCAACGCGGATGAAATGGAGCCGAACACCTGGAAGGACCGCATGCTGATGGAGCAACAGCCCCATCTGCTGGTCGAGGGCATGCTGATCAGCGCCCGCGCCCTCAAGGCCTACCGTGGCTACATCTTCCTGCGTGGCGAATACACCACCGCGGCGAAGAACCTCAACCGCGCCATCGATGAAGCCAAGGCTGCGGGCCTGTTGGGCAAGAACATCCTCGGCTCGGGCTTCGACTTCGAGCTGTTCGTGCACACCGGTGCCGGCCGTTACATCTGCGGTGAAGAAACCGCGCTGATCAACTCGCTGGAAGGCCGCCGCGCCAATCCGCGCTCCAAGCCGCCCTTCCCTGCCGCCGTTGGCGTGTGGGGCAAACCGACTTGCGTGAACAACGTCGAGACCCTGTGCAACGTGCCGGCCATCGTCGCCAACGGCAACGACTGGTACAAGTCGCTGGCCCGCGAAGGCAGCGAGGACCACGGCACCAAGCTGATGGGCTTCTCCGGCAAGGTGAAGAACCCGGGCCTGTGGGAGCTGCCGTTCGGCGTCACCGCCCGCGAACTGTTCGAAGACTACGCCGGTGGCATGCGCGACGGCTTCAAGCTCAAGTGCTGGCAGCCAGGCGGCGCCGGTACCGGCTTCCTGTTGCCCGAGCACCTCGACGCGCAAATGTACGCCGGTGGCATCGCCAAGGTCGGCACCCGCATGGGTACTGGCCTGGCCATGGCGGTCGACGACAGCGTCAACATGGTCTCGCTGCTGCGCAACATGGAAGAGTTCTTCGCCCGCGAATCGTGCGGCTGGTGCACCCCTTGCCGTGACGGTCTGCCGTGGAGCGTGAAAATGCTGCGCGCGCTGGAGAACGGCCAGGGCCGCGCTGAAGACATCGAGACCCTGCTGGGTCTGGTCAACTTCCTCGGCCCAGGCCGCACCTTCTGTGCTCACGCACCGGGTGCCGTCGAGCCCTTGGGCAGTGCCATCAAATACTTCCGGTCCGAGTTCGAGGCCGGTGTCGCGCCAGCAAGCGCTGCCGACACCCTGCGCCCTAACCTGGCCAAGCCCCTCCAGGCCGGGCCGATTGTAGTCGGCGCATAAAAAGATAGACGGCGGGTGGTCCGTGCCACCCGCCAGCCCGCTGGCCGGCCCGAGTGATTCGTGGCGTGCCTGCAGGCGTACAGATTTCCATTAGCCACGCCCGCTCACGCGGGCCAACGAAGAACTTTGAACAATGGCCACTATCCACGTAGACGGCAAAGCGCTCGAAGTCAACGGTGCAGACAACCTGTTACAGGCCTGTCTGTCGCTCGGCCTCGATATCCCTTATTTCTGCTGGCACCCGGCGCTCGGTAGCGTCGGCGCCTGCCGGCAATGTGCGGTCAAGCAGTACACCGACGAGAACGACACCCGCGGTCGTATCGTCATGTCCTGCATGACCCCTGCCTCCGACGGCACCTGGATCTCCATCGAAGATGAAGAGTCCAAGGCGTTTCGCGCCAGCGTCGTCGAGTGGCTGATGACCAACCACCCGCACGACTGCCCGGTGTGCGAGGAAGGCGGTCACTGCCACCTGCAGGACATGACGGTAATGACCGGCCACAACGAGCGCCGCTACCGTTTCACCAAGCGTACCCACCAGAACCAGGACCTCGGCCCGTTCATCGCCCACGAGATGAACCGCTGCATCGCCTGCTACCGCTGCGTGCGTTACTACAAGGACTACGCAGGTGGTACCGACCTGGGTGTCTACGGCGCCCACGACAACGTGTACTTTGGCCGCGTTGAAGACGGCGTGCTGGAGAGCGAATTCTCCGGCAACCTGACCGAGGTCTGCCCGACTGGCGTGTTCACCGACAAGACCCACTCCGAGCGCTACAACCGCAAGTGGGACATGCAGTTCGCCCCGAGCATCTGCCATGGCTGCTCCAGCGGCTGCAACATCAGCCCGGGCGAGCGCTACGGCGAGCTGCGTAGGATCGAGAACCGCTTCAACGGCTCGGTCAACCAGTACTTCCTGTGCGACCGTGGCCGCTTCGGCTATGGCTACGTCAACCGCACCGACCGCCCACGCCAACCACGCCTGGCCGATGGCACCAAGCTGAGCCTGGACGCCGCCCTGGACAAGGCCGCCGACCTGCTGCGCGGCCGTACCATCGTCGGTATCGGTTCGCCACGCGCCAGTCTCGAAAGCAACTACGGCCTGCGTGAGCTGGTCGGCGCCGACTATTTCTACTCCGGTATGGAAGCCGGCGAACTGGCCCGCGTGCGCCTGGCCCTGAGCGTGCTGAACAACAGCCCGCTGCCGGTGCCGACCCTGCGCGACATCGAAGACCACGACGCGGTATTCGTGCTCGGTGAAGACCTGACCCAGACCGCCGCCCGCGTTGCCCTGGCCGTGCGCCAGGCTACCAAAGGCAAGGCCGAAGCCATGGCCGAGGCGATGAAAGTCCAGCCTTGGCTGGACGCCGCAGTGAAGAACATCGGCCAGCATGCGCTGTACCCGCTGTTCATTGCTTCGCTGGCTGAAACCAAGCTGGACGACGTCGCCGAAGAATGCGTGCACGCCGCCCCCGCCGACCTGGCCCGTATCGGTTTCGCCGTGGCCCACGCCATCGACCCGAGCGCACCTGCAGTAGCCGGCCTGGACGATGAAGCCAACGCCCTGGCCCAGCGCATTGCCGACGCCCTGGTCGCGGCCAAGCGCCCACTGGTGATTGCCGGTACTTCCCTGGCCGACCCGGCGCTGATCGAAGCTGCCGCCAACATCGCCAAGGCCCTGAAGCTGCGCGAGAAGAACGGTTCGCTGAGCCTGGTCGTGCCTGAGGCCAACAGCCTCGGCATGGCGATGATGGGCGGTGAGTCCATCGATGCCGCGCTGGATGCGGTCATCAGCGGCAAGGCCGACGCCATCGTGGTCCTGGAAAACGACCTGTACACCCGCGTACCGGCCGCCAAGGTCAATGCTGCCCTGGCTGCCGCCAAAGTAGTGATCGTCGCCGATCATTCCAGCACGGCAACCCTCGAACGCGCCCACCTGGTGCTGCCAGCGGCCTCGTTCGCCGAAGGCGACGGCACTCTGGTCAGCCAGGAAGGCCGTGCCCAGCGCTTCTTCCAGGTGTTCGACCCGCAGTACCTGGACAGCAGCATCCTGGTCCACGAAGGCTGGCGCTGGATGCACGCCCTGCGTGCCACCCTGCTCAATAAGCCGGTCGACTGGACCCAGCTGGACCACGTCACCAGCGCCTGCGCCGAAGCCGCCCCGCAACTGGCCGGCATCGTCAACGCCGCACCAAGCGCCGCGTTCCGCATCAAGGGCATGAAGCTGGCTCGTGAGCCGCTGCGTTACTCCGGCCGTACCGCCATGCGCGCCAACATCAGCGTGCACGAGCCGCGTACCCCGCAAGACAAGGACACCGCGTTCGCCTTCTCGATGGAAGGCTACTCGGGTTCCGCCGAACCGCGCCAGCAAGTGCCGTTCGCCTGGTCGCCGGGCTGGAACTCGCCGCAAGCCTGGAACAAGTTCCAGGACGAGGTCGGTGGCCACCTGCGTGCCGGTGACCCGGGCGTGCGCCTGATCGAATCGCAAGGCGATCGCCTGAACTGGTTCAACGCCATCCCGGGCGCCTTCAACCCGGCCCGTGGCACCTGGACCGCAGTACCGTTCTTCCACCTGTTCGGCAGCGAAGAAAGCTCCTCGCGCGCCGCCCCGGTACAAGAGCGCATCCAGCCTGCCTACGTGGCCCTGGCCAAGTCCGAAGCCGACCGCCTGGGCGTCAACGAAGGCGCGCTGCTGAGCCTGAACGTCGCCGGTGTCGCCCTGCGCCTGCCGCTGCGTATCAATGAAGAGCTGGGCGCTGGCCTGGTCGCGCTGCCGAAAGGCCTGGCCGGCATTCCGCCAGCCATCTTCGGTGCATCCGTCGAAGGCCTGCAGGAGGCAGCACAATGAGCTGGTTCACCCCCGAAGTGATCGATGTGATCATTCAGGTCGTCAAGGCCATCGTGGTGCTACTGGCCGTGGTGGTCTGCGGCGCACTGCTCAGCTTCGTCGAACGACGCCTGCTGGGCTGGTGGCAGGACCGCTATGGTCCGAACCGTGTCGGCCCGTTCGGCATGTTCCAGATCGCCGCCGACATGCTGAAGATGTTCTTCAAGGAGGACTGGAACCCGCCCTTCGTCGACAAGATGATCTTCACCCTGGCGCCGGTCGTGGCCATGAGCGCCCTGCTGATCGGCTTCTCGATCATCCCGATCACCCCAGGCTGGGGCGTCGCCGACCTGAACATCGGCCTGCTGTTCTTCTTCGCCATGGCCGGTCTTTCGGTGTATGCGGTGCTGTTCGCCGGCTGGTCGTCGAACAACAAGTACGCCCTGCTGGGCAGCTTGCGGGCTTCGGCGCAGACCGTGTCGTACGAAGTATTCCTGGGCCTGGCGCTGATGGGCGTGGTGGTGCAGGTGGGTTCGTTCAACATGCGCGACATCGTTGAATATCAGGCCCAGAACCTGTGGTTCATCATTCCGCAGTTCTTCGGCTTCTGCACCTTCTTCATCGCTGGCGTCGCCGTGACTCACCGTCACCCGTTCGACCAGCCGGAAGCGGAACAGGAACTGGCCGACGGCTACCACATCGAATATGCCGGCATGAAATGGGGCATGTTCTTTGTCGGTGAGTACATCGGCATCATCCTGATCTCGGCGCTGCTGGTAACCCTGTTCTTCGGTGGATGGCACGGTCCGTTCGACCTGCTGCCGCAGCTGCCGTTCCTGTGGTTTGCCCTGAAGACCGGCTTCTTCATCATGCTGTTCATCCTGCTGCGCGCCTCGATCCCGCGCCCACGTTATGACCAGGTGATGGACTTCAGCTGGAAGTTCTGCCTGCCGCTGACCCTGATCAATTTGCTGGTGACCGCTGCGATCGTGCTTTACAACACGCCAGCCGTCGCGGCCCAGTGAGGATTTGACCCATGTTCAAGTATATCGGCGACATCGTTAAGGGCACCGGCACACAGCTGCGCAGCCTGGCCATGGTGTTCTCCCACGGGTTCCGCAAGCGCGACACCCTGCAGTACCCCGAAGAACCCGTGTACCTGCCGCCGCGCTACCGCGGCCGCATCGTCCTCACCCGCGACCCCGATGGCGAAGAGCGCTGCGTGGCGTGCAACCTCTGCGCGGTGGCCTGCCCGGTGGGCTGCATCTCGCTGCAGAAGGCCGAGACCGAGGACGGTCGGTGGTACCCGGAGTTCTTCCGCATCAACTTCTCGCGCTGCATCTTCTGTGGCTTGTGTGAAGAAGCGTGCCCGACCACCGCGATCCAGTTGACTCCGGATTTCGAAATGGCCGAGTTCAAGCGTCAGGACCTGGTGTACGAGAAAGAAGATCTGCTGATCTCCGGCCCCGGCAAGAACCCTGACTACAACTTCTACCGTGTTGCGGGTATGGCGATCGCTGGCAAGCCAAAAGGCACTGCACAGAACGAAGCCGAGCCGATCAACGTGAAGAGCTTGCTCCCATAAGGACAGAAAGATGGAATTCGCTTTCTACTTCGCATCCGGGATCGCCGTGGTCTCCACCCTGCGTGTGGTGACCGGCACCAACCCCGTGCACGCCTTGCTTTACCTGATCATTTCGCTGATTTCCGTGGCCATGATCTTCTTCGCCCTGGGTGCGCCGTTCGCCGGCGCCCTGGAAGTGATCGCCTACGCTGGCGCCATCATGGTGCTGTTCGTCTTCGTGGTGATGATGCTCAACCTCGGGCCGGCTTCGGTCGCCCAGGAGCGCGGTTGGCTCAAACCCGGTATCTGGGCGGGGCCTGTGATCCTCGGCACGCTGTTGCTGCTCGAGCTGCTGTACGTGCTGTTCGTCGCACCAAGCGGCGCTGGCATCAGCGGCACCACCGTGGGCCCGAAAGAAGTGGGCATCAGCCTGTTCGGCCCCTATCTGCTGGTGGTCGAACTGGCTTCGATGCTGCTGCTCGCGGCAGCGGTCACTGCCTTCCACCTGGGCCGCAATGAGGCGAAGGAGTAAATCATGGGTGCTATCCCTCTCGAGCATGGTCTGGCGGTTGCCGGCATCCTGTTCTGCTTAGGTCTGGTTGGCCTGATGGTCCGCCGCAACATCCTCTTCGTGCTCATGAGCCTGGAAGTCATGATGAACGCCTCTGCCCTGGCGTTCGTCGTCGCCGGTGCCCGTTGGGTCCAACCCGACGGCCAGGTGATGTTCATTCTGGTGATCAGCCTGGCAGCCGCCGAGGCCAGTATTGGCCTGGCGATCCTGCTGCAGCTGTATCGCCGCTTCCACACTCTCGACATCGATGCTGCCAGTGAGATGCGCGGATGAACCTTATCTTCCTGACTTTCGTCTTCCCCCTGATCGGCTTCCTGCTGCTGTCGTTCTCGCGGGGGCGGTTCTCGGAGAACCTGTCCGCGCTGATCGGCGTCGGCTCGGTCGGTCTCTCGGCGGCCACTGCCGCCTACGTGATCTGGCAGTTCAACGTCGCCCCGCCTGAAGGCGGCGCGTACAGCCAGCTGCTGTGGCAGTGGATGTCGGTGGACGGTTTCGCGCCGAACTTCACCCTGTACGTGGATGGCCTGTCGGTCACCATGCTCGGCGTGGTCACTGGCGTGGGCTTCCTGATCCACCTGTTCGCCTCCTGGTACATGCGTGGCGAGGCCGGCTACTCGCGCTTCTTCTCGTACACCAACCTGTTCATCGCCAGCATGCTGTTCCTGGTGCTGGGCGATAACCTGCTGTTCATCTACTTCGGCTGGGAAGGCGTGGGCCTGTGCTCGTACCTGTTGATCGGCTTCTATTACAGCAACCGCAACAACGGTAACGCCGCACTCAAGGCGTTCATCGTCACCCGTATCGGCGACGTGTTCATGGCCATCGGCCTGTTCATCCTGTTCGTCCAGCTGGGTACCCTGAACGTGCAGGAACTGCTGGTGCTGGCACCGCAGAAGTTCCAGGCGGGTGATACCTGGATGGTCCTGGCGACCCTGATGCTGCTGGGTGGCGCGGTCGGTAAGTCGGCACAGCTGCCGCTGCAGACCTGGCTGGCCGACGCGATGGCGGGCCCGACCCCGGTTTCGGCACTGATCCACGCGGCAACCATGGTGACCGCGGGCGTGTACCTGATCGCCCGTACCAACGGCCTGTTCCTGCTGGCGCCGGACATCCTGCACCTGGTGGGTGTGGTCGGCGGCGTGACCCTGGTACTGGCCGGCTTCGCCGCGCTGGTGCAGACCGACATCAAGCGGATCCTCGCCTACTCGACCATGAGCCAGATCGGCTACATGTTCCTGGCCCTGGGCGTGGGTGCCTGGGACGCGGCGATCTTCCACCTGATGACCCACGCCTTCTTCAAGGCCCTGCTGTTCCTTGCCTCCGGTGCGGTGATCGTTGCCTGCCACCACGAGCAGAACATCTTCAAGATGGGCGGCCTGTGGAAGAAACTGCCACTGGCCTACGCCAGCTTCGTGGTCGGTGGTGCTGCCCTGGCCGCCTTGCCGATCGTGACCGTTGGTTTCTACTCCAAGGACGAGATCCTCTGGGAAGCCTTCGCCAGCGGCAACACCGGCCTGCTGTATGCCGGCCTGGTCGGTGCGTTCATGACCTCGCTGTACACCTTCCGCCTGATCTTCATCGCCTTCCACGGCGAAGCCAAGACCGAAGCCCACGCCGGCCACGGCATCAGCCACTGGCTACCACTGGGCGTGCTGATCGTGCTGTCGACCTTCGTCGGCGCCTGGATCACCCCACCGCTGGCCGGTGTGCTGCCGGAAAGCGCCGGCCACGCCGGTGGTGACGCCAAGCACTCGCTGGAGATCGCCTCGGGCGCTATCGCCATCGCCGGTATCCTGCTGTCGGCTCTGCTGTTCCTGGGCAAGCGCCGCTTCGTCAGCGCCATCGCCAACAGCGGCATCGGCCGCGTCCTGTCGGCCTGGTGGTTCGCCGCCTGGGGCTTCGACTGGATCTACGACAAGCTCTTCGTCAAACCTTACCTGCTGATCAGCCACGTCCTGCGCAAGGACCCGGTTGACCGCAGCATCGGCCTGATCCCTCGGATGGCGCGTGGCGGCCACGTCGCCATGAGCAAGACCGAGACCGGCCAGCTGCGCTGGTACACCGCCTCGATCGCCGTCGGTGCCGTGCTGGTACTCGGTGCTGTGGTAGTGGCTGCGGTATGACTATGAATCTTGCGACTTTGCCAAAGGAAACCAACCCGTCATGATTTTGCCTTGGCTGATCCTGATCCCCTTCATCGGCGGCTTCCTGTGCTGGCTGGGTGAGCGCTTCGGCGCCACCCTGCCGCGCTGGATCGCGCTGCTGACCATGTCCCTACTGCTTGGCATCGGCCTCTACCTGTGGGGCACCGGCGACTACACCCTGGCGCCTGCGCCAGGCGCCGAACCTGCTTGGGCCATCGAATACAAAGTCGAGTGGATCAAGCGCTTCGGCATCAGCATCCACCTGGCCCTCGACGGCCTGTCGCTGCTGATGATCCTGCTCACCGGCCTGCTCGGTGTGCTGTCGGTACTGTGCTCCTGGAAAGAAATCCAGCGCCACGTCGGCTTCTTCCACCTCAACCTGATGTGGATCCTTGGCGGCGTGGTCGGTGTGTTCCTGGCCCTGGACCTGTTCCTGTTCTTCTTCTTCTGGGAAATGATGCTGGTGCCGATGTATTTCCTCATCGCGCTCTGGGGTCACAGCTCCGCAGACGGCAAGAAGACTCGGATCTACGCTGCGACCAAGTTCTTCATCTTCACCCAGGCCAGCGGCCTGATCATGCTGGTGGCGATTCTTGGCCTGGTGCTGTTCAACTACAACACCACCGGCGTACTGACCTTCAACTACAGCGACCTGCTCAAGGCCGAGCTGCCGGCCGGCGTCGAGTACATCCTGATGCTGGGCTTCTTCATCGCCTTCGCGGTCAAGCTGCCGGTCGTGCCGTTCCACTCCTGGCTGCCTGATGCCCACGCCCAGGCGCCAACCGCGGGTTCCGTGGACCTGGCGGGTATCTTGCTGAAGACTGCGGCCTACGGCCTGCTGCGCTTCGCCTTGCCGCTGTTCCCGAACGCCTCGGCGGAGTTTGCGCCGATCGCCATGACCCTGGGCCTGATCGGCATCTTCTACGGTGCCTTCCTGGCCTTCGCGCAAAGCGACATCAAGCGCCTGATCGCCTTCTCCAGCGTCTCGCACATGGGCTTCGTGCTGATCGGTATCTACTCCGGCAGCCAGCAGGCCCTGCAAGGCGCGGTGATCCAGATGCTGGCCCATGGCCTATCGGCTGCCGCGCTGTTCATCCTGTCCGGCCAGCTGTACGAGCGCCTGCACACCCGTGACATGCGCCAGATGGGTGGCCTGTGGCACCGCATCGCCTACCTGCCCGCGATCAGCCTGTTCTTCGCCGCCGCCTCCCTGGGCCTGCCGGGTACCGGCAACTTCGTCGGCGAGTTTCTGATCCTGATCGGCAGCTTCGCCAGCGTGCCGTGGATCACCGTGATCGCCACCACTGGCCTGGTGTTCGGCTCCGTCTACTCGCTGATCATGATCCACCGCGCCTACTTCGGCCCAAGCAAGAGCGACACCGTGCTGGCTGGCATGGACGGCCGCGAGCTGATCATGGTGCTGGGCCTGGCGGTGCTGCTGATCGTTCTGGGCGTGTATCCGCAGCCGTTCCTCGACACCTCTGCCGCCACCATGAGCGGTGTGCAGCAGTGGCTCGGTTCCGCTTTCACTCAACTCGCTTCGGCCCGGTAAGAGCGCTATGGAATTCACCACTCAACACTTCATCGCATTGGCGCCGATGCTGATCACCACCATCACCACGGTGGTGGTGATGCTGGCGATCGCCTGGAAGCGCAACCACTCGCAGACCTTCCTGCTGTCCACTGTAGGCCTGAACCTGGCCCTGCTGTCGATTCTTCCGGTCTTGAAGGTCGCGCCCCTGGCGGTTACCCCGCTGATCACCATCGACAAGTTCGCCTGCCTGTACATGGCGATCATCCTGGTGGCCACGCTGGCCTGCGTCACCCTCGCCCACGCCTACCTGGGCGAAGGCGCCAAGGGCTTCCCGGGCAACCGTGAAGAACTTTACCTGCTGCTGCTGATGTCGGCCCTCGGTGGCCTGGTGCTGGTCAGCGCCAACCACCTCGCCGGCCTGTTCATCGGCCTGGAACTGCTGTCGGTGCCGGTGTATGGCCTGGTGGCGTACGCGTTCTTCAACAAGCGGTCGCTGGAAGCCGGCATCAAGTACATGGTGCTGTCGGCTGCAGGCTCGGCGTTCCTGCTGTTCGGCATGGCGCTGCTGTATGCCGATGCGGGCAGCCTGAGCTTCGACCAGATCGGCAAGGCACTGGCTGCCACCAGCATGCCAAGCCTGGTGGCCCAGCTGGGCCTGGGCATGATGCTGGTCGGCCTGGCCTTCAAGCTGTCGCTGGTACCCTTCCACCTGTGGACCCCGGACGTGTACGAGGGCGCCCCGGCGCCGGTCGCCGCGTTCCTGGCCACCGCCAGCAAGGTCGCGGTGTTCGCCGTGGTGGTGCGCCTGTTCATGCTCTCCCCAGCTGCCAGCAGCGGCGTGCTGAGCACCGTGCTGGCAGTGATCGCGGTCGCCTCGATCCTGATCGGCAACCTGCTGGCGCTGACCCAGAGCAACCTCAAGCGTCTGCTCGGTTACTCGTCCATCGCCCACTTCGGCTACCTGCTGATCGCCCTGATCGCCAGCAAGGGCCTGGCCCTGGAAGCCATGGGCGTGTACCTGGTCACCTACGTGATCACCAGCCTCGGCGCCTTCGGTGTGATCACCCTGATGTCCTCGCCTTATGGCGGCCGTGACGCCGACGCGCTGTACGAGTACCGCGGCCTGTTCTGGCGCCGCCCGTACCTGACCGCAGTGCTGACCGTGATGATGCTGTCGCTGGCTGGTATTCCCCTGACCGCTGGCTTCATCGGCAAGTTCTACATCATCGCCACCGGCGTCGAGTCGCACCTGTGGTGGCTGGTCGGGGCACTGGTAATCGGTAGCGCCATCGGCGTGTACTATTACCTGCGCGTCATGGTCACCCTGTACCTGGTCGAGCCGAACCTGCGTCGCCACGATGCCCCACTGAAGTGGGAACAGCGCACCGGTGGCGTCATGCTGCTGGCCATCGCCATCCTCGCCTTCATTCTGGGCGTGTACCCGCAGCCACTGCTGGAAATGGTTCAGCAGGCTGGCCTGCAACTGATCGGCTGATTGTTCAGCGATTCGGAATACCCCGCCTCGGCGGGGTTTTTCTTTTTCCGGGCTACAGAACGAAAGCTGTGCTTCGTCTGACAGTTGCAGCGTCAGATTCCCGCTTATCGATCTGGAACCCATGAAATGCGCCCCTCCCTCCCCCTCTCCTTGCTGGCCCTGTTGGCTGCCAACGCTGCCCAGGCCACAGGCCGCGTCGAACTTGATCAGGTGTTGATCGAGGACCAGCAACAGACCGAACTGGAAAGCGCCGCCGAGCGCCTGCGGGAGATCCCCGGCGCCAGCAACCTGGTGGACATGGACAAGGTGGGCCAGGGTCGGGTCGCCAACAATCAGGATGTGCTGGCCTACCAGCCCGGCGTGTTCGCCCAGTCGGCGGGCAACGACGGCATCAAGCTGTCGATCCGTGGCTCGGGCATCAACCGCGCACCCGGGGCGCACGGTTCAGGCGTGTACACGATGTTCGACGGGCTGCCGCTGACCGGCCCTGGCGGTACGCCCTACGAGCTGTTCGAGCCGCTGTGGCTGAGCCGCGCCGAAGTGTTGCGCGGTGCCAACGGCTTCGATGTGGGCTCGCTGGCTCTGGGCGGCGCAATCAACTACGTGACCCACACCGGTTACGATGCAGCGCCGCTGCAGGTGCGTTACGAAGCGGGCAGCCGTGGCTACCAGCACCGGCACATCAGTTCGGGGCAGGTATTGGGCAACCTCGACTACTACGTGGCCCTGACCGACTCGGAGTATGACGGCTACCAGGACCACAGCAGCGGTAGCGCCAAAGGCATTGCCGCCAATGTCGGCTATCGCTTCAACCCAAACCTGGAAACACGCTTCTACCTGCGCTACCGGGAAACCGAGAACGACCTGGCCGGGCGCCTGACCAAAGAGCAGATCCAGCATGACCCGCGCGCCGCCAACGCCGCGTACCGGGCCCGCGACGACAGCCGCCCTCAGCCCGGCAGCACCTGGGTCGCCAACAAGACGACCTTTTACCTCGAAGACGATGCCCGAGTAGAAGCCGGGCTGGTCTATCACGACTTCCCGATGGACCTGCGCGAAGGCCCGATGCGCCTGAAGGTCGCCTACACCGATGTCAGCGGTACGCTCAATTACATGCGCCGCGACACCTTGTTCGGCCATGAAAGCAAGACCACCGTGGGTTGGCGGACCACCAAGCACCTGCCCAACAGCGGCGCCTCGCAGTTTTCCCGCAGCAGTGGCGACAACTTCGGCGCGCGCAGCCGCGACTTCAGCTACCAAGGCTCGGACACCGTCCTGCATGTCGGCAACGACCTGGAACTGATCCCTGACCTGTGGCTGACCACGGGCCTGGCGATGATCTACACCCGCCGCGAAAGCGACGTCACCTACCCCGCCACCGGCGGCAAGGTCAGCCAGCACGATTGGGACTACGCGCCGCGCCTGGGCCTGCGCTATGACATCAACCCGCAGCTGCAGGTGTATGGCAACCTGAGCCGCTCGGTCGAGCCGCCTCACCCGTGGTCGCTGATCTGGAGCTCGACGGTCGCCACGCAACCGATCGAGATGCAGAACCAGACCGCCACCACCCTTGAATTGGGTGCACGTGGCGATTCAGCATTGGGCCGTTGGGACCTGGCCTGGTACTACTCGCAAGTGCGCCACGAGCTGCTCGCTGTGGAAATCGTACAAGGCCAGCCGGCCAAGGAGTTCAACGCCAGCGCCACCGTGCACCAAGGCGTAGAGGCCGGCCTGGAGAGCACCCTCTGGGAGCGCCCGGGCACTGGCAAGCTGAGCCTGCGCCAGGCTTACACCTTCAATGACTTCCATTACCGCGACGACAACAAGTTCGGCGATAACCGTCTTCCTGGTATCCCCATGCACTACTACCAGGCCGAACTGCGCTATGACTGGCCCAGCGGGTTCTACACCGGGATCAATACGCAAATGGCCTCCAAGGTGCAGGTCGACTACGCCAATAGCTACCACGCCGATGCCTACGCGCTGCTGGGTGCGCGGTTGGGCTGGGACTCGCAGAAACAGGACTGGCGGACCTGGTTGGACTTACGCAACCTGACCAACAAGCGTTATGCAGCAACGGTTACCCCTGGATATGACGACAACGGAGCCGACATTGCCCGCTCTACACCAGGCGAGGGCTTTGCCGCTTACATGGGGATTTCTTACACTTTTAAGTAGGATTTGAACACTGATACCAGTCGTAGGTTGCCTTTATTGTGTGAATTAACCTTCAAAGGCAACACGACTAATCAACCCACCTCGAAAATCTTGAATGTCATAACCAAAAAAACTGCAAACCTCAGTAATTATTCCTACTTATAAAGCTCAAACGGCACGCACTTCGAGCATTTAACTAGCTGATTTTTCAAAAGTTTATACACGAACCTATTCGCGACCCCTCCAGACGAAAACTGTCACACCACTGCGCGAGCGTCACCACCTGATATCTTGCTTCACCTCAAACTAACTCCAATAATTGAAACGCGATGAGTGCCATCGCACCTCAATAAAAAAAGGAGTTAGATCATGGGTTACACTTTCAGCGGCATTAGTTGGAAACTGGACGAACAGGTTAAAGAGTTCACGCCTGAAGAACAGCATCAGCAAATGGCTCAGCGCATCGAGACGCTGAAACTGAGCGAGCGCGAGCAAAAAGAACTGCTCGCTGAGTGATGCACCTGGCAAGGTGACCGTCGAGGTCACCTTGCCCGTTCAACAAGGAATACGACATGTTGGAACCCGAACGCGAACTGTCTCTGGCCGACGCCAGGCAACGCATCGAAACGCAACTTGAAGCGCTGTCATTGCAGGTGCAGAGTAGCTGGTCAGGTGACACTTTAGGCGTGGCTCGCGTATGGCTCGATGGGCCCAGTGGCCAAACCAGCCAGGGTTGCGGCAAAGGTTACCAGCCACAGGCGCAGGTTGGGGCACTCTATGAAGCACTCGAGCATTATCTTGATAACCATACCGAACGCCGCCCAGTACTGCGTTCAGCCAGCACACTCCGGCAATCCCCACTCCTTAGATGCGATTTGCTTTACCCCTGGCTGCTCGAGCACCCGGACGCCCAACATACTTGCCAAGCCTATCAGGACTACAGCGGCCAATGGCTCTTTGACTACCCCATTCATCTCACGGCCCCCGACTTCAGACATCCGTCGGCATCTGAGGCAACCATCAGCCAGAGCGGCCTTAGGCGTTACTGCAACAATGACGGCTCGGCGATTGGCGCCGCTCGCGACGAAGCAATCCTGCATGCGCTCAATCAGCGTATAGAACGTGATGCCCTCTCACTATTTCTGCTTCGTCATTATTTCTATCAATGCTCCTCCCCAGTGCATTGGCTCGACAAGCCCTCAGAGACGACGCCGCTGGGAACATTCTGGCGGCGGGCAGAGCAATATTTGCAGGCACCCATAGAAGTACTGGATATCAGCACCGAATTCGCCAGCCGCACCTTCCTGGCGCTACGCATGGACGATCTGAGCAAACCCCATGGCGCGCTCTTTGGTACCGGTGCTTCACTCGATCCATGGCACGCAGTACAGCGAGCGGTCGGTGAACTGGTACAGCTGCAGATCAATGGTCGGGAACCCGAACTCATTGCCCAACAACAATTGGCAGAGTGCCACTTGCGCCCGTTCCCCCGACTTTATCGCTGCTTGCAACTGAGCCTGCTGCCCCTCATTGCCGCGCAACGGTCTGAGTGCATGCTACCCCCTATGACCACCCAGCCCAGCGTGAGCGATCAAGTTCAGCGTCTGATTGCCGACCTGAACTGCAAAGGCCGCATGGTTGGCATATGCGATATATTCGGCGGAAGCAACAGGCCCTGCCTGGTGAACGTCGTCATACCCGGCCTGGAAGCTTTCCATCTGGTTATCAGTGGCAATGTCGTCTGCCCTGGGACACGTGGAGCCGCAATGGGCACATCGTCCGACCAAGGCGTTGCCCATGCATGAGGCCAGCACCCTTCACCTCTGTGCGGGCCAGCCGTTGCACGAAGTGTTCGTTCTCAAGGTGGATGGTATTTCGTACCTCGGTCGCAGGACGGCAGAGATGCAGGCTCGAACAAACAGCCTGATAACGCCCTCCATGCTGCTAGGTACCTTGCAGTCCTCGCAGTGGGGCGATGCCGAACTGTCGTGCCGCTACATCAACCTCTCACTCGAGCGCAAACAGGCTGTGGTGAGGGGAGCGCTGGCCAGCCCTGGCAATCAGCTCCACTTCCCCTTTCCAGTTCTGGATGAAAAGGGTGCAGAAATGATCTGCCCGCAAGCATTCTGGAATGATACCGAGCAACTGGCCGCCCGCTGGGACGAACAGGAATCGCATTTTCGTCAATTTTCCATCGAGTGCTTGCAACAGCATGGGATCACGAGCGGTTTGATCCACGACCCTGCCTGTTCGACGGGCACGTTCATCAGTACCCTCGCCGATGCCATGCCCAGTGCCCGTTGCATTGGCTCGGATCTGTCGCCACGTATGATCGAGCATGCCCAGCGCAAGAACTCCCGACCCAATCTGGCGTTTCACGTCGCTGATGCCGCCAGCTCGATGACCGCAGGAACACAGTGCAACGTGCTTGTGTTGCGGTTTCTCAACAGCGAAGTCCTGTTACGCGCCCAAGCCATCACGCTGTTCCACTCACTGGTCAAGCGAGTCAAGCCAGGTGGCGTGGTTATCCTGTTCGGCCACACTCCGATACTGATCGATGTCCATATACACGCCCGCAAGGCTGGGTTGCGTGTTGTAGGCTCACTGGGCGGGTTGCCTGGATGCGATCACCTGTTCCAGTTCTACATGCTTGAAGCACCGCTGGTAGCCTGAGGGTCACGGCAATTGCACCTGCGGCTTGGTCGCCGCGAATATCCCCCAACTGGACATGAACAGCGCGGCGATCAGCGGCCCGATCACGAACCCGTTAAGCCCGAATACCGCCAGCCCACCCAGGGTAGACACCAGAATCAGGTAATCGGGCATGCGCGTATCCTTACCCACCAGAATCGGCCGCAACACGTTGTCCACCAAGCCGATCACCAGCACACCAAAGGCGGTCAGGATCGCCCCCTGCAGGATCGCCCCGCTCAACAGGAAATACGCCGCCACCGGCGCCCAGATGATCCCCGCGCCCACTGCCGGCAACAGCGACAGGAAAGCCATCAGCACCGCCCAGACCAGCGCACTGGGAATGTCCAGCACCCAGAAGATGAACCCACCCAGCGCCCCTTGGGTAATGGCCACCAGTACATTGCCTTTGACCGTAGCCCGCACCACCCGGTTGAACTTCAGCTGCAGGCGGCGTTTCTGGTGTTCCGGCAGGGGCACAGCGAGGCGTACACGGCGCGCCACGTCGGCGCCCTCGCGCAGGAAGAAGAACAGCAGGTACAGCATGATGCCGAAGCTCACCAGAAACTCGAAGGTGCCCTGGCCAAAACTGAATGCTTGGCTGGCCAGGACCTGACTGCCTTGCGTTGCCCATTTGGTTATCTTGTCTCGCAACCCATCCAGATTACCCATGCCCATGCTGTCCAGGCTGTGCTGGATGAACGGGGGCAGCATGTCCATGCCGCGCTCGACGTAGCCGGCAATATCCAGCTGCCCGCTCTCGATGCGCTGATAGAGCACAGCACCTTCCTGCACCAGCAGGGCGCTGGTGATGATCACCGGCATGATGGCCACCAACAGGCACACCAGCAACGTCGTGCCGGCAGCCAGATTGCGCCGCCGGCCAAAGCGTATGAGCAAGTTGCGTTGCAGCGGCGCGAACAGGATGCCAAGAATCACCGCCCAGAAGATAGCGCCGTAGTACGGCAGCAGGATCCAGCCGAAGGCTATGGTCACCAGCGCCAGCAATACTGCCAGGGCTTTGTTCTGTAGAGCGGTCTGGTTCATGGAGCGTCCTCAAGTGTCCTGAACATTAGTGCACGGCGTATTCGCAAAAGTGCCGTCGCACCCTTGATTCAAATCAACATGGCTCCGGCGGGCAGGCCTTAGCATCCGCGCTTTTTGCCCCGGTGCGCACATGAAGACCTCCGCCAAGCCCGAACTGCTGGCCCCCGCCGGCTCGCTGAAAACCCTGCGCTACGCGTTCGCCTATGGGGCTGATGCGGTCTATGCCGGGCAACCGCGCTACAGCTTGCGGGTGCGTAACAACGAATTCGATCACGCTAACTTGGCAGTGGGTATCGAAGAGGCACACCGGCTGGGCAAGCGGTTCTATGTGGTAGTCAACATCGCCCCGCACAACGCCAAGCTGAAAACCTTCCTCAAGGACTTGGCACCCGTCATCGAGATGGGCCCCGATGCACTGATCATGTCGGACCCCGGCCTGATCATGCTGGTGCGCAAGCGCTTCCCGCAGATGCCGGTGCACTTGTCGGTACAGGCCAACACGGTCAACTGGGCCAGCGTGCGGTTCTGGCAACAGATGGGCCTGAGCCGGGTGATCTTGTCACGGGAGCTTTCGCTGGAAGAGATCGAGGAAATCCGCCAGCAAGTACCGGACATGGAACTGGAGGTGTTTGTCCATGGCGCGCTATGCATGGCCTACTCCGGCCGCTGCCTGTTGTCGGGCTACCTCAACAAGCGCGATGCCAACCAGGGCACGTGCACTAACGCCTGCCGCTGGAAGTACGACGCCACAGCGGCCACCGAGAACGCCACGGGCGACATCGTGCGCGAGGTCGAGCCGACCTTGGGCCGTGGCGCACCGACTGAGCAGGTGTTCCTGTTGCAGGAAAGCAACCGTCCTGGCAGCGAAATGCCCGCGTTCGAGGATGAACACGGCACCTACATCATGAATGCCAAGGACCTGCGCGCCATCCAGCACGTCGAACGGCTTGCGGTGATTGGCGTGCACTCGCTGAAGATCGAGGGCCGCACCAAGTCGCACTTCTACTGCGCCCGCGCAGTGCAGTCTTACCGCAAGGCGATCGACGACGCCGCCGCCGGGCGGCCGTTCGACATGGCCTTGATGGACAACCTGGAATCGCTGGCACAACGCGGATATACCGAAGGGTTTCTGCGCCGCCATGTGCATGACGAATACCAAAATTACCTACGGGGCAATTCGTTGTCCGAACGCCAGCAGTTCGTCGGCGAGCTGACGGGTGTGCGGGTCGACGGACTGGCCGAGGTCAAGGTAAAGAACCGCTTCGCCATCGGAGACCACCTGGAACTGATGACCCCGCGCGGCAACTACCACTTCGACCTGCACCGCCTGTGCGATCGTCAGCAGCTGGCCATCGAGGTCGCACCTGGAGACGGCCATGTAGTGTATCTGCCGATCCCTGAACAGGTTGCCCTGGACTACGGCCTGCTGATGCGCGACCTGAGCGAACAGGATGGCTGACAACGCTGTAATGTCTGCCTCAGCTGGCTGACAGCCGCACCAGGCGAAGATCGTGGCTCTTCCGCAAGAGGCCACGCCATGTTGCGCAACCCCACCCGCCGTACCTTTGTCAAAGGCCTGGGCGCCGCCACCACATTAGTGGGCCTCGGCCTGTGGCGCCCGCTTGCCCAGGCTGCCGACGGCCGAGAACTGGCCGGCCAGCATTTCGAGCTGTTCATCGGCCGGACACCGGTGAACATAACCGGCCGCCCACGCACTGCGCTGACCATCAACGACAGCCTGCCCGGGCCGCTGCTGCGCTGGCGCGAAGGCGATACGGTGACGCTGCGCGTGCGCAACCGACTCGACCAGGACTCCTCGATTCACTGGCACGGCATCATCCTGCCCGCCAATATGGACGGCGTACCTGGCCTGAGTTTCGCAGGCATCGCTCCGGGTGGCGATTACCTTTACCACTTCACCGTGCGCCAGAGCGGCACCTACTGGTACCACAGCCATTCCGGTCTACAGGAGCAGGCCGGGGTGTACGGGGCCATCGTCATCGAGCCGCGCGAGCCCGAAACGCACCGCTACCAGCGCGATCATGTGCTGCTGTTCAGCGACTGGTCGGATCAGCCGCCCGAAGCCCTGCTGGCAACGCTGAAAAAGCAGTCGGATGCCTTCAACTACCACAAACGAACGGTCGGCGATTTCATCGACGACGTCGCGCAAAAGGGCTGGAGCAACACCGTCGACGAACGCATGGCCTGGGCTCGCATGCGCATGAGCCCCACCGACCTCGCCGACATCAGCGCTGCCACCTATACCTACCTGCTCAACGGCCAGCCCCCGGACGGCAACTTCACGTGCCTGTTCCAGCCAGGCGAGACCGTGCGCCTGCGGCTGATCAACGCCTCGGCGATGACCTACTTCGATTTCCGCATTCCCGGCTTGCAGCTCACGGTGATCGCCGCCGACGGCCTGCCGGTGACGCCGGTGACCGTGGACGAACTGCGCATCGCCGTGGCCGAAACCTACGACGTACTGGTAACCGTCGGTGACCTACCCGCCTACACCTTGTATGCCCAGAGCATGGACCGCAGCGGCTATGCCCGCGGCACCCTGGCCCGCGCCAGCGGTCTGCAGGCCCCCGTGCCGCAACTCGACCCACGGCCCGTGCTGAACATGGACGATATGGGCCACGGCACGATGGCCGGCATGAATCACAGCAATATGGCAGGCATGGATCACGGCAACATGGCGGGCATGGACCATTCGGCGATGTCGGCCATGCAGCAGCATCCGGCCAGCGAAACCGGCAACCCGCTGGTCGACATGCAGACCATGACCCCCCGGCCCAACTTGGCCGACCCCGGCATCGGTCTGCGCGACAACGGCCGTCGGGTGCTGGCCTATGCCGACCTGCGCAGCCCCTACCCCGACCCGGACGGTCGCGAACCCTCGCGGGAGATCGAACTGCACCTGACCGGGCACATGGAACGCTTCGCCTGGTCGTTCGACGGGGTCAAGTCCAGTGACGCCGAACCGCTGCGACTGACTTACGGCGAGCGCGTGCGCATCACCTTGGTCAACGACACCATGATGACCCACCCCATTCACCTGCACGGCATGTGGAGCGACCTGGAAGACGAACATGGGCGCTTCATGGTGCGCAAGCACACCGTCGACATCCCGCCTGGAAGCCGCCGCAGTTATCGGGTCAGCGCCGACGCCCATGGCCGCTGGGCCTACCACTGCCATTTGCTGTATCACATGGAGACCGGCATGTTCCGCGAGGTACGGGTCGATGAATGAGCTCAATAACCGCTGCATCGTGGCCGGCGTCGCCGTGCTGACGCTGCTTGCCAGCGAGCGAGCAATGGCCGTCTCTGCGCCCCTGACCGATCACCAGGTGCATGATCGCGCCGTCAACTGGGCAGTGACCGTCGATCAGCTGGAATACCAGCATTTCGATAGCAGCGGCGTACTGAACTGGAACGCCACCGCCTGGGTGGGCGGCGATATCGACCGCCTCTGGCTGCGCAGCGAGGGCGAGCGGGAGCAGGGTAAAACGCACAATGCCGAACTGCAGGCATTGTGGGGGCATGCGATCAGCCCCTGGTGGGAGGTGGTCGGCGGTCTACGCCAGGACTTCAAGCCCGCCAGCGGCCAAACCTGGGCCGCGTTCGGCATCCAGGGCACGCCACTGTATGGCCTGGAGCTGGAAGCTACGGCCTATGCGGGCGAGCGGCAACAGACCGCGCTGCGCCTGGAAGCTGCCTACGCTATGCTGCTGACCAATCGCTGGATCCTTGAGCCAACCTTGGAAGTGAATTTCTTCGGCCGCAACGACGCCGGTCGCGAGCAAGGCGCGGGGCTGGCCGACAGCGAGCTCGGCCTGCGCCTGCGCTACGAAATCACCCGAGGTTTGGCGCCGTATATCGGAGTAAGCTTCAACCGCCTGCACGGCAAACGTGCCGATCAGGCCCGCGAGGACGATGAAGACCTCGGCCAGACCCGCCTGGTGGCAGGCGTGCGTCTGCGATTCTAAAGGAGTGGCTTGACCATGATGCACAAACACCTGATCGCTTTCGGCCTGCTGGCCATCTCCGGCCTGGCCCAGGCCGCCGAGATCATCGATGTCTACCGCGACCCCAACTGTGGATGCTGCAAGGCCTGGATCAGCCACCTGCGCGACAACGGCTTCACCGTCAACGACCATGTCGAGCCCAACATGAGCGCCGTCAAGCAGCGCCTGGGGGTAGCGCCACGTCTGGCGTCGTGCCACACCGGGGTAATCGACGGCAAGTTCGTCGAAGGCCATGTGCCGGCCGAGCAGGTACGTCTGCTGTCCCAGCGAAACGATCTTAAAGGGCTGGCCGTACCGGGTATGCCGATGGGCTCGCCGGGCATGGAAATGGGCGACCACAAGGACGCCTACCAGGTTATCGGGGTGACCCAGGATGGCCAGGACACCGTGGTCGCCAACTACTGATGCTCGGTTTTTGGGGGCCCACGCGCACCGCTGGTTTCATGCCTGGTAACACCTTTAACGTTTAAGGTGCGTCTGCGGCTGCTAAAGTCGCCAATTCCTACATGGTCCTACACGGAGTGCCCCCATGCTGCGCGCAACCGCCCTGGCCTTGGCCTGCCTCGTCGGCGCCCCGGCCATCGCCGCCGAATCGCCCACCTACGGTAAACAGCTCGAAGGCTTCAGCTACCCTCACCCCCTCAAGCATTTCGACTTCCAGTCCCAGGGCCAACGCCTGCAGATGGGCTACATGGACGTGCCTGCCAAAGGCAAGGCCAATGGCCGCAGCGTGGTGCTGATGCACGGCAAGAACTTCTGCGCCGCTACCTGGGAAACCACGATCGAAGCACTGAGCCAGGCGGGCTACCGGGTCATCGCACCTGACCAGATCGGCTTCTGCACGTCGAGCAAACCGGACTATTACCAGTACAGCTTCCAGCAGTTGGCCGACAACACCCATGCCCTGCTCGAACAATTGGGCATCAAGCAGGCAATCATCCTCGGCCATTCCACCGGTGGCATGCTCGCCACCCGTTATGCGCTGATGTACCCACAGCAGGTCGAGCGCCTGGCGATGGTCAACCCGATCGGCCTGGAAGACTGGAAAGCCCTGGGCGTGCCCTATCGCACAGTGGACCAGTGGTATGCCCGCGAACTGAAACTCGATGCCGAGGGCGTGCGCGAGTATGAGCGCAAGACCTATTACGCGGGGCGCTGGAAACCCGAGTATGAGCGCTGGGTGCAGATGCTGGTGGGGCTGAACAAGGGCCCGGGGCATGAAGTGGTGGCATGGAACTCGGCGCTGATCTACGACATGATTTTCACCCAGCCGGTGTACCACGAGTTCAAGGACCTGAAGATGCCAACCCTGCTGCTGATCGGCGATCAAGACAGCACGGCCATCGGCAGTGACATCGCCCCGCCGGAGGTCAAGGCGCGGTTGGGGCACTACAAGCAACTCGGCCCACAGGTGGCCAAGCTGATTCCGCAGGGTGAACTGGTGACCTTCGAAGGCATGGGGCATGCGCCGCAGATCGAAGAGCCGCGACGCTTCAACAAGACATTGATCGAGTGGCTTGGAAGGTAGAACCCAGCCCAACCTGTGGGAGCGGCTTTAGCCGCAAAGCGGACAACCCGGTGGATGGCACCGGCTTTGCTGGAGTTCGGGGCTGAAAGCCGCTCCCACAGTATTCCTTAACCCCGCCAGATCTGGCTTTCTGTCCAGCCCAACTCGGCAAAGTCCACCTCGCGCAACTCGGCCTCTTCCTCGCAGAAAAACTCATCAAGCTGCGGTGGCCGCACCGCCGAGTCGCTGAGCATCGCATGGACCTGCCCGCGGTGATGGACCTGATGCTCGAACAGGTGCGCCAGCAAGCGCAGGCGCTGCTCGCGTTGTACTCGGTCGGGCCGCACGATGCTCACATAGCGCGCCAATTGATCGTCGTGCAGCCCGCTGCAGTAGGCAATCAACCGGCGGTCTGCCTGGGCCTGCTGGGCATGCAGGTCGGTACAGGTGGCAAACGGCTGTTCCGGCTCGAAGAAACGCTCGCCATCAGGCTCAGGCGCCTCGCCGCGCTGCTCGCACTCGAGCATGTGCAGGTAGAACCAGTCCACCGTCAGCAAATGGTTGAGGGTAGCCTTGATCGACGGAAAGTAACTGCAACGGGGGGCGACAAATTCATCCTGGGTCAGTTGCAGGCAGGCCTTGTACAGGCGGTGATTGGCCCAGCCATTGTTGTAGGCCTGGGTCAGCAGATGGTGCGACAGCGGCTCCATGGGTCGGCTCCTTCAGGCGAAGCGTTGCAATTGCATCTCCCGTAGCCGGCTCAGGGTCCGCTGGTACGGGAACACCAGATACCCATGAGTGTAGAGCGCTTCCAGCGGTACCTGCGCCTCCAGGTACAACGCCACCCTGCGGTCGTAGCATTCGTCGACCAAGGCAATGAAGCGGCGTACGGCGTCATCCTTGGGCGACAAGGCCGGCAGCTGACGATCACCCGCCTCCACCCGCGCAGCGCCGTCCTCGGTACCGCGAGCGATTCGCCCGGCGCGCTGCTCGCCGCTCAGGGCAGGGATGCCCTCCACCAGGATCGCCGGGAAACGGTCACACAGGGCCATGAAGTCAATGGCCGCCAGGGGCTGTTCACAGAGGTCGGTGAAGCGGGACCAAAGCGCTTGCGGGCTGTGCCGGACCACTTGGATCTGCCGTGACCCAATCGCCAGCGCCGTCGTGCTACCCGGATCATCCGCGCTGAGCTGCTGGAACACCACCGCCAGTGCCCCTGCCTTGCCCCCTTCAGCGACCCAGTAGCGCTGGCGTGCGACGCCGGGGTGAAGACGGTGGTCCTGCTCGCCCGCCACCGGCAACACCTGCATGTGCCGCTCGATGGCACGGATGGCCGGCAAGAAACGCTCGCGATTGAAACCGTCAAGGTACAACTGCTGCGGCGGCTGGTTAGAGGTGGCAACCACCACCACGCCGTGGTCGAACAGCACCTGGAACAGGCGGCCGAGGATTATCGCATCACCGATGTCGCTGACGAACAACTCGTCGAAGCACAGCACGCGGATTTGCGCCGCCAGTTCACGGGCCAGGGCTTGCAGCGGGTCGGCAGTGCCATTGAGCTGGAACAGGCGCTGGTGCACCCAGGCCATGAAATGGTGGAAGTGCTGGCGCCGGGCCGGGATGCTCAGACAGCGGTGGAACAGGTCCATGAGCCAGGTCTTGCCGCGGCCGACCGGGCCCCAAAGGTAGATACCCTGGGCGGCCCGACCGCGCTCAATGGCCTCGAAGCAGGCTTGCAGGGCGCTGACGGCCAGGGCTTGCCCCGGGTCGGGAACGTAGCCGTGATCAGCAAGGGCCTGGTGGTAGAGGGAACTGGGATCGAGCGCCATGCAGCATTATGTGCAAGGTCTCGATCGTCGGCAACCCGCTTCAGCCCTCGCTCAGGCCCACTTTCAGCAAGGCCCCGTCCTTGTCATCGGT
This sequence comes from Pseudomonas sp. NPDC090752, assembly GCF_055584805.1. Lineage (NCBI taxonomy): Bacteria > Pseudomonadati > Pseudomonadota > Gammaproteobacteria > Pseudomonadales > Pseudomonadaceae > Pseudomonas > Pseudomonas sp. NPDC090752. The sequence continues at coordinate 57,379 of NZ_JBVJLI010000025.1, forward strand.
CAGCACATACAGGTAGCCATCCGGCCCGACCCGCACATCGCGGATACGCGCCTTCAAGTCACCCAGCAAACGCTCCTCGTGGACGATCTTGTCGCCATCGAGTTGCAGGCGGATCAACTCCTGGGTCGCCAGCGCGCCAATGAACAGGTTGTGATCCCAGGCCTTGAAGGTCGGGCTGTCATAGAAGGCCATGCCGCTGATGCCGGGCGATTTTTCCCAGACATGGTGAGGATCTACCATGCCGCCGACATGCTTGCCCTTGGCCTCGGGGATGGGTAGCAGCGAGTAGTTGATCCCGTGCGTGGCGGTCGGCCAACCGTAGTTCTTACCCGCCTGCGGGATGTTGATCTCGTCACCGCCGCGCGGGCCGTGCTCGTGGGTCCAGAGCTTGCCGGTCCAAGGGTTGAGCGCCGCGCCCTGCTGATTGCGGTGGCCGAACGACCAGATTTCGGGGCGCACATTGTTCTTGCCGACGAAGGGGTTGTCCTTGGGCACTTCGCCGTCGGGCAGGATACGCACGATCTTGCCCTGGAGTTTGTCCAGGTCCTGCGCGGTCGGGCGCTGGTTGTTCTCGCCCAGGGCGATGAACAGGTAGCCGTTACGGTCGAACACCAGCCGCGAGCCGAAGTGGTTGCCGACCGAAAGCTTGGGCTGCTGGCGGAAGATCACATTGAAGTTCTCAAGCCGGGCGCGGTCCTCGGATAGCTGCCCGCGCCCCACTGCGGTACCCGCTTTACCATCGCTGCCCTCTTCGGCATACGACAAGTAAAGGGTGCGATCCTTGGAGAACTCCGGCGAAAGCACCACATCGAGCAGCCCGCCTTGGCCTTCTGCCCAGACCTTGGGTACACCGCTGATGGCCGGGCCAACCTTGCCTTCGGCGTTGACTATGCGCAGGTTGCCGGGACGTTCAGTGACCAGCATGTCCTTGCCGCCCGGCAGGAACGCCAATGCCCACGGGTTGCGCAGGCCGTCAGCCACGGTGCTGACGGTGATCTGCCCTTCTTCGCTTGAGAACTGCTGCTCGGCTGCGGCGTGCGCGAAAAGCGGCAGCAGTGCGGCGGCGGTAAGCGTGGTCAGCCAGGTAGCTCGGATCATTCAGAATTCCTTTCAAAGGGGCTCAAGGCACGCGCTGGGAGTCACGCGGTGGGCGGGTGGGTTCCAGATTGGGCGTCTGTTGCTGGCGGCGCAGGTTGTCGCCATTGCCGATGCCACGGTTGTCCAGGGAAGGTGTGCGCTGAATTGGCGCGGTCGAAGGGCCGCGCACCGGCGGCGCAGCTTGCATGCTGCCTTGGCGGCTATTGGGGTTGGCGCGCTGGATCGGGCTGTTGTAGGGGTTGTTGTTGCTGGCGGCGACCTGCAGGGGCTGCACAGGCGCCGCCTGTGCCGAAAAACTCAGCAACAGGCCGATGGCCAGGGTTGGCAATGTCAGGTTCATGCTTCACCTCATGTACGAAAAGGCGCGCCTCATGCGTTGGATAGCCTAAGGCGCGAGGGGTTCGCGGCAAAAGTGTGAATGCGATTCGTGATGTTTCAGTATGAACCTGTTGGGGGCCTGCGAGGCCCCATTGATCAACGGGCGCTATCGACCTTGTGCCGCGCCGCATATAGGCAAAGCATCTCCATAGCCAGCGTTGCGCCCGCCAACGCAGTGATGTCGGCATGATCATAGGCCGGCGCCACCTCTACCAGGTCCATACCCACCAGGTTGATCCCGCGCAGGCCACCGAGGATCTCCAGCGCCTGCACCGTGGTCAGCCCGCCGCAAACCGGAGTGCCGGTGCCTGGTGCGTAGGCCGGGTCGAGGCAATCGATGTCGAAGGTCAGGTACACCGGCCGCTCGCCAACTCGCTGGCGGATCGCCGCGATCACCGCTTCAGTACCCTGGCGATGCACTTGCCGGGCATCGAGGATGGCGAAACCCTGGCTGTCGTCATTGGTGGTGCGTAAACCGATCTGCACCGAGCACGACGGGTCCACCAGGCCCTCGCGCGCGGCGTGCCAGAACATGGTGCCGTGGTCGATACGTTTGCCCTCCTCGTCCGGCCAGGTGTCGCTGTGCGCATCGAAGTGAATCAGCGCTAGCGGGCCATGGCGCCGAGCGTGAGCCTTGAGCAATGGGTAGCTGATGAAATGATCGCCGCCCAGGGTAAGCATGGCGCAGCCCGCTTCAAGAATGTGCTCGGCGTGGGCTTCGATGCTGTCCGGGACCGACTGCGGCGTACCGCTATCGAACGCGCAATCGCCGTAATCGATGACCGCCAGATGGTCGAAGGGGTCGAATGCCCATGGCCAGTGGCGCGCCCAGGCCTGCTGCACCGAGGCAGCGCGGATCGCTCGCGGCCCGAAGCGCGCGCCCGGGCGGTTGCTGGTGGCGGTGTCGAATGGCACGCCGCTGACCACCACGTCCACCCCGCGCAGGTCACGGCTATAGCGGCGGCGGGAGAAACTGGTAATACCGGCGTAGGTACTTTCCGCTGCGGTGCCATACAGGCTGTCGCGGGTGATGGCCTGGTCGTTGTTCTGGGCTTGCTCCACGGTCGGGCTCCTTTTTTGTTGTGAGTTACTGGCGCGTGCGGAATGCCGTCCACAAGCGGTTGCGCTGGCGCAGGTCGGACAACGCCATGCTGCGGTCGGCAAACAGCCGGCCGCGCACAGCAGCGGGCGGGTAGATATCCGGGTTATTGCGCACGGCCTCGTCGACCAGGGGCGTCGCGGCCTGATTGGCGTTGGCGAAAAACAGCGTGTTGGTCAGCGCGGCGACCGATTCCGGTTTCAGCATGAAGGCGATGAAGGCCCGGGCCGCTTCCGGGTGCGGGGCATCCTTGGGGATGACCAGGTTGTCCTGCCAGACCAACGTTCCTTCACGGGGAATGCGGTAGATCAGTTCAAACGGTTTGCCCGCACGGCGCGCCTGATCGGCAGCCATGGCGGCGTCGCCGTTGTAGGTCAGCGCCAGGCAGACGCTGCCATTGGCCAGGTCGCTGATCTGCCGGCCATTGGCGACGTAGCTGATCGACGGTTGCAACTGGTTCAGTAAATGCTGCGCCGCCGCCAGGTCGCCCTTGTCTTGGCTGTAAGGGTCCTTACCCAGGTAATTCAGCGCCACGCCGATCACCTCCTGGGGAGAGTCGGGCATGGCGATACCGCATTCTTTCAATCGGCTGGCGTACTCGGGCTTGAACAGCAGGTCGAGGCTGTCCAGCGGCACATCACCCAGGCGTTGACGCACCGCCTCGACATTCACCCCCAGACCCAACGTTCCCCAGGTGTAGGGCACCGCGTAGCGATTGCCGGGGTCGGCTTCTGCCAGCTTGGCCAGCAGGTCCTTGTCGAGGTTGGCATAACCGGGCATGCCCTGCGCGTCCAGGGGCTGCAGGGCATTGGCCTTGAGCGCCCGCGCCAGCACGGTGGACGACGGCACCACCACGTCATAGCCGCTGCCACCGGTCAACAGCTTGGTTTCCAGCACCTCAGTGGTGTCGAAGGTGTCGTAGCGCACCTTGTAGCCGGTTTCCTTTTCAAAGCGCTGTAAAGTTTCCGGAGCAACGTAATCTGCCCAGCTGTAGAGGTTGACCACCTTTTCTTCAGCGTGCAGGGGCAAAGCCAGGAACAGGGACAGCAGACACAACGATCGACGCATGACGGACACCTCGGCTGATGGGTGGATGCCGCCAGCATGCCAGCCGGGTTACATTGCAAAAATGATAAGTTTGCAAAGCTGACATTCATCAGGAGCAATGTGATGCTTGGACAACTGCACGACCCTGACCTGCATCTGTTGCGGCTGTTCGTCACTGTAGTCGAGGCCGGCGGCTTCAGCGCCGCCCAGGGGGTTTTAGGCCTGAGCCAGCCCACTATCAGCCAGCGCATGGCGCAACTGGAAGGCCGCCTGGGCTATCGCCTGTGCAGCCGAGGCAAGCGTGGGTTTCGCCTGACCGAAAAGGGTGAGCTTCTACTGGACGCCGCGCGGGCTCTGCTGGTGAGCATTGAGCAGTTTCGCCAGCAGGCCAATGGGGTGGGTGGGCGTTTGCTAGGTACGGTACGTGTGGGGATGGCGGAGAATCAGGACCCGGCCGTCAGCTTGCGCCTGGCGTCTGCGATTTCGCGCTTCCGCGAACGTGACGAATCGGTGCAGCTGGAACTGATCAGCGCCCCTCCGGCGGAATTGGAGCGGTTGCTGCTGGAGCAGCGCCTGGATTACGCAATCAGCTACTTCTCCGGTAACCAGGCAGCGTTCGATTACCAGCCATTGTTCGAGGAGCGCCAACGGTTGTACTGCGCCAAGGGGCATCCCTTCTTCGACATGGCGCACGTCACACATGAGCAATTGGTCGAGGCAGACCAAGTACGGCATCCCTATCGCTTGCTCAAGAGCGGCGAACCGTTCCAGAGTCGACGCAGCATGGCAGTGGCGGAGCAGATCGAGAGTGTGCTGACGTTCATACTGTCGGGGCGGCATATTGGTTATCTACCGTGCCATTGCGCTGCCAGCTGGGAGCGCCAAGGCGTAGTGCAGGCATTGGATGCTGCACTGGATTTCGTCGTGCCTTTTACAGTGGCCAGGCATCGGGCACAGGCGCCGGGGGAGGCGCAACAAGCGTTCGCGGAGGATTTGCAGGCTGCGTTCACGTGAATCTCTTTGACATGACCTGGCACTTTCAACGCCGCGGTGCATTTGCCACACTGCAGACCAGACTCTGTTAGCAAGGTCCATCCTGATGACTGCTCGCTTGCTCCGCTGCGCCCCTCTGTTATTGGCCTCGCTGATGGCAGCCGGCCTCAATGCCTGCGCGTTGTTCCAGCCACGTGACCCGCTGAACATCAGCGTCATCGGCATTGAGCCGCTTGCCGGACAGGAGCTGGAGATGCGCATGGCGGTAAAGATGCGGGTGCAGAACCCTAATGAGGCTGCGGTCGACTTCAACGGGGTCGCGCTCAACCTGGAGGTCAACGGCCAGCCGCTGGCCGCTGGCGTCAGCGACCAGCAGGGGCATATTGGCCGCTACGGCGAAGCGGTAGTGGTGGTGCCGGTGAGCATCACGGCGTTCGGCTTCCTGCGCCAGGCCTATGGCCTGAGCAAGCTCGACTCACTGCAGGGGATGCCCTACGTGCTGCGTGGCAAACTGGCCGGCGGGCCGTTTGGAACCGTGCGCTTCACCGATGAGGGCAGGCTCGACCTGCCCAAAGGTGGCAGTCTATATTGGTGACACTGCCTTTCAGGATCAACGGTTGGCGCTGGCGGCGGCCATCATCTTGTTGACCTCACTGCGGACCATTGCAGCATATTCGGGCGGCGAAATACCTTCCAGCTCAGCACGCACCCATTCGGCCCACTTGCCCTTGCGACGCGATTTTTCCGAGATCAGCCGCGCGGCCTCGCCCTTGGCCTTGCCGAGATTGTTCTGCCACATCTCGAAGAGTCGGGCCTTTTCCGCCTCGATCTGCGCCCGTTCCTCGTAGCTTCTGTTGGCCAGATTGAAACTCATGAAGGTACCTGCCTGTTGAAAATGGCCGCTATCTTACACCGAGGCGCTGCTTGATCGGAAAGCCAGCGCAACTTTCCCGGCGCGCCGGCATCCATTGCTTACCCCCCCATCGACGAGGACGAGTTCATGGCCCGAAAAACTGCCATTGCAGCCAACAGCGAGCAGATCAAGGATCAGGTGTTCAGTGAGCTGCAGGCATTGATCGAAGAATCGGAAAAGCTGCTCAACGACAGCGCCTCCTTAGTCGGCGAGGAAGCCGATACTTTGCGCGCGCAGGTCAGCCTGAAATTGCGCCAAGCGGTCGAGGCTGCCGGCCAGGTGCGTGCCAAGGCACAGCCGGTTGTCGAGGCTACCCACGACTATATTGGCGGGCATCCATGGCAGACGGTTGCAGTCTCGGCAGGCTTTGGCCTGGTGATCGGCCTGCTGCTGGGGCGCCGCTACTAAACCATTGTGTCGTACGCGGCCGCCTGCTGCTGATCAGGCGGCCTGCGCCATCGGAATTCCGCTGTGGAAGCGAAGCTCCTGGTCTGGAGACTGAATCAACTCAGCTTCAGCTTCGCGTACCAGCAGCACACGCTTGGCAATGTCCGCCTCATCCCCATAGTGGTGAGCCAACTTCAGATAGCCTTGGTAATGGCGCGCCTCGCTTTTAAGGAGGCCGTGGTAGAACCTGCCGAGTTCTTCATCCAGGTGCGGTGCCAAGGCTGCGAAACGTTCGCAGCTACGGGCCTCAATGAATGCACCTACCACCAGCGTGTCCACCAGCTTCACCGGCTCATGGGCACGCACCAAGCGACGCAAACCAGACGCATAGCGCCCCGCTGACACCGGCCGCAACGGTACACCTCGGCGTTTCATCAGGCGCAGTACCTGCTCGTGATGCACCAGTTCTTCGCGGGCCAGGCGCGACATCATGTTGATCAAGTCCAGATGGGTACTGTACTTGGCAATCAGGCTCAATGCCGTGCTGGCCGCCTTGAACTCGCAGTTCTTGTGGTCGATCAGCAGCGTTTCCTGGTCGGCGAGCGCGGCTTCGATCCAGGCGTCTGGCGTAGGACAGCCAAGGAAGGCATCGATTTCGGGGATCAGGGACATAAACGTGTAACCACACAGGACAGACAGGACCGGCGATTATACCGGCGGCGACTGCAAGCGCCAGTGGCTATGCTTGATGTACATCAAGCGGCGACACGAGGGGCGCCGACTATAGTCAGGCATTGGCCGCCACCTTTGAACGGAGTTCACGCCCATGCAAGCTGTCCGCAGCATTCTTGTCGTTCTCGACCCTGAACATGCCCATAGCCGCGCATTGACCCGCGCGAAGCTGATTGCGGGTGTGACCAAAGCCCGTTTACATCTGCTTATGTGCGACAAGAAACACGACCATAGCGCCTTGCTCAGTCTCTTAAGCAGCCAGTTGCATGATGATGGGTATGACAATGTCACCCATGAGCAGGCCTGGCATGACACTTTGCATGAATCGATCGTTGCTGTGCAGCAGGCGGAAGGCTGCGAGCTGGTGATAAAAGAGCACCGTCCGGATAACCCACTGAAGAAAGCCCTGCTCACGCCCAGTGACTGGAAATTGCTGCGCCTGTGCCCTTGCGCTGTGCTGATGGTGAAGAGCGAGCGGCCTTGGACAGGTGGGGTAATTCTTGCGGCTGTCGATGTGGGCAATCAGGATGAAGACCATCGCCGATTGCATGCGAGCATCATTGATCATGGGTTTGCAATTGCCGGCCTGGCCAAGGGCGAGCTGCATGTGATCAGTGCTCATCCCTGCCCTATGCTGGCAGCTTCGGACCCGGTCTACCAGCTCAGCGAGACCATCGAGAAACGCTATCGGGAAGCCTGCAGTGCGTTTCAGGCTGAATACAACATCAGCGAGGATCGCCTGCATGTCGCGGAAGGGCCCGCAGATGTGTTGATCCCGCATACCGAGCAAAAACTTGATGCAGTAGTCACGGTGATAGGCACTGTCGCCCGCACCGGCATTTCCGGAGCCTTGATTGGCAACACCTCGGAAGTTGTACTCGATGCGCTGGAGAGCGATGTATTGGTGCTTAAAAGTGAAGAATCGATCTCACACCTGGCCGAATTGGCCCGAGGTAAGGACCTCTGAAGCTGAAAAGACAAAACCCCTACCTGCTCGCGCAGATAGGGGTTTTGCGAAATGAATCTTGACGATGACCTACTCTCACATGGGGAAACCCCACACT
>NZ_JBVJLI010000026.1:0-61360 GCF_055584805.1 Pseudomonas sp. NPDC090752
CCGTTCCTGATGCCAATCGAAGACGTGTTCTCGATCTCCGGTCGCGGTACTGTTGTTACCGGCCGTATCGAGCGCGGTATCGTCAAGGTCCAGGACGCCCTGGAAATCGTTGGTCTGCGTGACACCACCACCACCGTCTGCACCGGTGTTGAGATGTTCCGCAAGCTGCTGGACGAAGGTCGTGCTGGCGAGAACTGCGGCGTTCTGCTGCGTGGTACCAAGCGTGACGACGTTGAGCGTGGCCAGGTTCTGGTCAAGCCAGGTTCGGTCAAGCCGCACACCAAGTTCACCGCAGAAGTCTACGTTCTGTCGAAGGAAGAAGGCGGTCGTCACACTCCGTTCTTCAAAGGCTACCGTCCTCAGTTCTACTTCCGTACTACTGACGTGACCGGTAACTGCCAGCTGCCAGAAGGCGTTGAGATGGTAATGCCAGGTGACAACATCCAGATGGAAGTCACCCTGATCAAGACCATCGCAATGGAAGACGGTCTGCGCTTCGCTATCCGTGAAGGCGGTCGTACCGTTGGCGCCGGCGTTGTGGCCAAAATCATCGAGTAATCACTCGACCGATTGAAAAAACCCCCGCTCAGCGGGGGTTTTTTTTATTGGGTTGACACTAAATTGGGGCGTCTATAGAATCACGCCTCCTTTTAGCGGGCGTAGTGCGTCCGTTGGGAACAGCCTGGAGTCTGAAATCCAATGCAAAATCAGCAAATCCGTATCAGGTTGAAGGCTTTCGACCATCGCCTGATCGACCAATCCACCCAGGAAATCGTGGAAACCGCGAAACGTACTGGTGCACAAGTGCGTGGTCCAATTCCACTGCCTACCCGCAAAGAGCGTTTCACCGTTCTGGTTTCCCCGCACGTCAACAAAGACGCGCGTGACCAGTACGAGATCCGCACTCATAAGCGTGTTCTGGACATCGTCCAGCCAACGGATAAAACCGTTGACGCGCTGATGAAGCTTGATCTGGCGGCAGGTGTGGAAGTGCAGATCAGCCTCGGCTAAGACTTCGGTCTTGTCCGTGTAACGCTCTGAAATGGGCGGCCATAGCGGGTGAAAGCCCCGTACACTCATGAGGTTACAACATGACTATTGGTGTAGTCGGTCGCAAGTGCGGTATGACCCGCATTTTCACCGAAGAAGGTGTCTCCATTCCGGTCACGGTCATTGAGATCGAGCCGAATCGTGTCACCCAGTTCAAAACTGAAGAAACCGATGGCTACCGTGCAGTGCAAGTCACTGTCGGCGAGCGTCGCGCTTCGCGTGTGACTGCCGCTCAGGCAGGTCACTTCGCCAAGGCTAACGTTGCCGCTGGTCGCGGTGTCTGGGAGTTCCGTCTTGAAGAAGGCGAGTTCCAGGCTGGCGACTCGATCAAAGCTGAACTCTTCACTGCAGGCCAGCTGGTTGACGTTACTGGTCAGTCCAAAGGTAAAGGCTTCGCCGGTACCATCAAGCGCTGGAACTTCCGTGGTCAGGACAACACCCACGGTAACTCCGTGTCGCACCGTGTTCCTGGTTCCATCGGCCAGTGCCAGACTCCTGGTCGTGTGTTCAAGGGCAAGAAAATGTCCGGTCACATGGGCGCCGAGCGCGTGACTGTTCAGTCCCTGGAAGTAGTTCGCGTAGACGCTGAGCGCAACCTGCTGCTCGTCAAGGGTGCCGTTCCTGGCGCTACTGGCGGCGACCTGGTTGTACGTCCAGCTGTCAAGGCTCGCGGTTAAGGGGAAACTGACATGCAACTTAATGTAAATGACGCTCAGGCGATCGAAGTTTCCGAACTGACTTTCGGTGGCGAATACAACGAGACGCTGGTACACCAAGCAGTCGTGGCCTACATGGCCGGCGGCCGTCAGGGCACCAAGCAGCAAAAGACCCGTTCCGACGTGGCTGGTGGCGGTAAGCGCCCATGGCGTCAGAAGGGTACTGGCCGTGCTCGTGCTGGTACCACTCGTGGTCCGATCTGGCGTGGCGGTGGTGTAACCTTCGCAGCTCGTCCTCAAGATCACTCGCAGAAGCTCAACAAGAAGATGTACCGCGCAGCCCTGCGCTCCATCCTCGCTGAGCTGGTGCGTAACGACCGTCTGGTCGTGGTTCAGGACTTCGCTGTTGAAGCACCGAAAACCAAAGATCTGCTGAACAAGCTGAACGGCATGGGTCTGAGCGACGTTCTGATCGTATCGGACGCTGTTGATCAGAACCTGTACCTGGCTGCTCGCAACCTGCCGCACGTCGACGTACGTGACGTTCAAGGTTCCGACCCGGTCAGTCTGATCGCATACGAGAAAGTGTTGATCACTGTCTCGGCCGTGAAGAAATTCGAGGAGCTGCTGGGATGAACCAGGAACGCGTATTTAAAGTCCTCCTTGGCCCGCACGTTTCCGAGAAGGCTACCGTTCTGGCTGAGAAAAAAGGCCAGTTCGTATTCAAGGTTGCTACTGATGCAACCAAGCTGGAAATCAAGAAAGCTGTCGAAGGCCTGTTCAACGTAAAAGTTGAAAACGTGTCGACCGTTAACGTTCTGGGTAAAACCAAGCGTACCGCACGTGGTCTGGGCAAGCGTAATGACTGGAAGAAGGCGATCGTCTCCCTTCAGCCAGGCCAAGATCTCGATTTCAGCAGCAGTGCTGAGTAAGGAAGGGGTGCATCATGGCAATCGTTAAATGCAAACCGACTTCCCCTGGCCGCCGTTTCGTGGTCAAGGTGGTCAACCAGGAGCTGCACAAAGGCGCTCCTCACGCACCGCTGCTCGAGAAGAAATCGAAGTCTGGTGGTCGTAACAACAATGGCCGCATTACCACGCGTCACGTTGGTGGTGGTCACAAGCAGCATTACCGTCTGGTCGACTTCCGTCGCAACGACAAAGATGGCATTCCAGCCACTGTCGAGCGTATCGAATACGATCCAAACCGTACTGCTCACATCGCCCTGCTGTGCTACGCAGACGGTGAGCGTCGCTACATCATCGCCCCTAAAGGCGTGAGCGCTGGCGACCAGCTGATCGCAGGTGCACTGGCCCCAATCAAGGCCGGTAACTCCCTGCAGCTGCGCAACATCCCAGTAGGTAGCACCATTCACGGCATCGAACTGAAGCCGGGTAAAGGTGCTCAGATCGCTCGTTCCGCTGGTGCTTCGGCTCAGCTGATCGCTCGTGAAGGCGTCTACGTGACTCTGCGTCTGCGCTCTGGCGAAATGCGTAAAGTACTGGCTGAGTGCCGTGCGACCCTGGGTGAAGTCTCGAACTCCGAGCACAGCCTGCGTTCGCTGGGTAAAGCAGGTGCCAAACGCTGGCGCGGCGTTCGCCCAACCGTTCGTGGTGTTGCCATGAACCCGGTTGACCACCCACATGGTGGTGGTGAAGGTCGTACCTCCGGTGGTCGTCATCCGGTATCGCCATGGGGCTTCCCAACCAAGGGTGCTAAAACCCGCGGTAATAAGCGTACCGACAACATGATCGTCCGTCGTCGCAAGTAACTAGAGGGATACGACAGTGCCACGTTCTCTGAAAAAAGGTCCTTTTATCGATCTTCACCTGTTGAAGAAGGTCGAAGTGGCGGTGGAGAAGAACGATCGCAAGCCAGTTAAAACCTGGTCGCGTCGCTCGATGATCCTGCCACAAATGGTCGGTCTGACCATCGCGGTTCACAACGGTCGCCAGCATGTCCCAGTTCTCGTGAACGAAGACATGGTCGGCCACAAACTGGGCGAGTTCGCCGGTACCCGCACCTATCGCGGGCACGTGGCTGACAAGAAAGCCAAGCGTTAAGGGGTAAGGAAATGGAAGTAGCCGCTAAGTTGTCGGGCGCTCGCATCTCCGCCCAGAAAGCCCGCTTGGTCGCCGACCAGATCCGCGGGAAGAAGGTGGGCGAAGCGCTCAACCTGTTGGCCTTCAGCAGCAAAAAAGCCGCTGAAATCATGAAGAAAGTCCTCGAGTCGGCCGTTGCCAACGCCGAACACAACGAAGGCGCAGACGTTGATGACCTGAAGGTCTCCACCGTTTTCGTCAACGAAGGGCGTTCGCTGAAGCGCATCATGCCACGTGCCAAAGGCCGTGCTGATCGCATCGTCAAGCGGTCTTGCCATATCACTGTCAAGGTTGCGGACAAGTAACGGAGTCGATCAGATGGGTCAGAAAGTACATCCCACTGGCATTCGCCTGGGAATCGTCAAGGAGCACACCTCCGTCTGGTACGCAGACGGTGCTACTTACGCAGATTACCTGTTGAAGGATCTGAAAACACGTGAGTACCTCCAAGACAAACTAAAAAGCGCGTCCGTAAGCCGTATCGATATTCATCGTCCGGCTCAAACTGCACGCATCACCATCCACACCGCTCGTCCCGGTATCGTTATCGGTAAGAAAGGTGAAGATGTCGAGAAGCTGCGTCAGGACCTGACCAAGCAGATGGGTGTGCCTGTGCACATCAACATCGAAGAGATCCGCAAGCCGGAACTCGACGCCATGCTGGTTGCGCAGAGCGTAGCTCAGCAGCTGGAACGCCGCGTAATGTTCCGTCGCGCCATGAAGCGCGCCGTACAGAACGCCATGCGTATTGGTGCCAAGGGCATCAAGATCCAGGTGAGCGGTCGTCTCGGCGGTGCTGAGATTGCTCGTACCGAGTGGTATCGCGAAGGTCGTGTGCCTCTGCACACCCTGCGTGCCGATATCGACTACAACACCTACGAAGCTCACACCACTTACGGTGTGATCGGTGTGAAGGTTTGGATCTTCAAAGGCGAAGTAATTGGTGGTCGCCAAGAAGAACTGAAACCACAAGCACCAGCGCCTCGTAAAAAAGCTGCTAAGTAAGGGGTACGCCAAATGTTGCAACCAAAGCGTACAAAATTCCGCAAGCAGATGACTGGCCACAACCGTGGTCTGGCACTGCGCGGTAGCAAAGTCAGCTTCGGCGAATTCGCCCTGAAAGCTGTTGCTCGCGGTCGCCTCACCGCCCGCCAGATCGAGTCGGCACGTCGTGCTCTGACCCGTCACGTTAAGCGTGGCGGCAAGATCTGGATCCGTGTGTTCCCGGACAAGCCGATCTCCAAGAAGCCTCTCGAGGTTCGTATGGGTAAAGGTAAGGGCTCCGTGGAATACTGGGTTGCCCAGATCCAGCCAGGCAAAGTCCTGTACGAGATCGAGGGTGTTTCTGAAGAGCTGGCGCGCGAAGCTTTCGCCCTGGCTGCTGCAAAGCTGCCTCTCGCCACCTCCTTTGTTAAGCGGACGGTGATGTGATGAAAGCGAATGAACTTCGTGAAAAATCTGCACAGCAACTGAATGAGCAACTGCTCGGCTTGCTGCGCGACCAGTTCAATCTGCGTATGCAGAAAGCAACTGGCCAGTTGGGGCAGTCGCACCTGCTCTCGCAAGTTAAGCGTGACATCGCTCGCGTGAAAACTGTGCTTAACCAGCAGGCAGGTAAGTGATCATGGCTGAAGCTGAAAAAACCGTCCGTACGCTGACTGGCCGTGTCGTCAGCGACAAAATGGACAAGACCATCACCGTTCTGATCGAGCGTCGCGTAAAGCACCCGATCTACGGTAAATACGTTAAGCGTTCGACTAAGCTGCACGCGCACGACGAAACCAATCAGTGCAAAATCGGCGACAAGGTTTCCATTACCGAAACCCGTCCGCTGGCCAAGACCAAGTCTTGGGCACTGGTTGAAGTCCTCGAACGCGCTGTTGAAGTCTAAGGGCTAGGGGTCGGAGAAATTTTATGATTCAGACTCAATCCATGCTCGATGTGGCCGATAACAGCGGCGCTCGTCGCGTCATGTGCATCAAGGTACTCGGCGGTTCGCACCGTCGTTACGCCGGCATCGGTGACATCATCAAAGTAACCGTCAAGGAAGCAATTCCGCGCGGCAAGGTCAAAAAAGGCCAGGTGATGACCGCTGTTGTCGTCCGTACCCGTCACGGTGTACGTCGCGCTGACGGTTCCATCATTCGTTTCGACGGCAACGCTGCTGTTCTGCTGAACACCAAGCAAGAGCCGATCGGCACTCGCATCTTCGGGCCAGTGACCCGTGAACTTCGTACCGAGAAGTTCATGAAGATCGTCTCGCTCGCCCCTGAAGTGCTGTAAGGAGATCCGACATGCAAAAGATTCGTCGTGACGACGAGATCATCGTGATCGCCGGCAAAGACAAAGGGAAGCGCGGTAAGGTGCTGAAGGTTCTCGCTGACGACCGTCTGGTCATCGGTGGTGTGAACCTGGTCAAGCGTCATACCAAGCCTAACCCGATGGCGGGCGTCCAGGGCGGTATCGTCGAAAAAGAAGCGCCTCTGCACGCTTCCAACGTTGCCATCTTCAACGGCGAAACCAACAAGGCTGACCGCGTTGGTTTCAAAGTAGAAGACGGTAAGAAAATTCGTGTCTTCAAGTCGACCCAAAAAGCGGTTGATGCTTGAACACTGCTAGGTAGAAGACCATGGCACGACTGAAAGAGATTTACCGGAACGAAATCGCTCCAAAGCTTAAGGATGAACTTAAGCTGTCGAACGTGATGGAAGTTCCGCGCGTTACCAAGATCACCCTGAACATGGGTCTGGGCGAAGCGATCGGCGACAAGAAAGTCATCGAGCACGCTGTAGCTGACCTGGAAAAGATCACCGGTCAAAAGCCGGTTGTGACTTTCGCTCGCAAATCCATCGCTGGCTTCAAAGTCCGCGAAGGCTGGCCGATCGGCGTCAAGGTGACCCTGCGTAGCGACAAGATGTACGAATTCCTGGACCGCCTGCTGGCGATCTCCCTGCCACGGGTTCGCGACTTCCGCGGCCTGAATGCCAAGTCCTTCGATGGCCGTGGCAACTACAGCATGGGCGTGAAAGAGCAGATCATCTTCCCGGAAATCGACTACGACAAGATCGATGCTCTGCGCGGTTTGGACATCACCCTGACCACCACTGCTCGTTCGGATGACGAAGGCCGCGCTCTGCTGCGTGCATTCAAATTCCCGTTCCGCAACTGATTGGAGTAGGAAAATGGCCAAGAAGAGCATGAAAAACCGCGAGCTGAAGCGTCAGCTCACGGTAGCCAAGTTCGCCAAAAAGCGTGCTGAGCTGAAAGCGACCATCGTCAACGTGAATGCCTCTCCTGAAGAGCGTTTCGCTGCCGTTGTTGCTTTGCAGAAGCAGCCACGTGATGCCAGCGCTGCGCGTCTGCGCAACCGTTGCCGCCTGACCGGTCGTCCTCACGGTGTTTACCGTAAGTTCGGCCTGGGCCGTAACATGCTGCGTCAAGCGGCAATGCGTGGTGACGTACCGGGTCTGGTCAAGGCCTCCTGGTAAGCACTGCAGGTGTGATCCCGGTGGAAGGGGAGCAATCTTCCGACCGCCGGTGACCTCGCCCACAAACAAGCCCCTACATGGGGCTTGTTTCGTTTCTGCCTTGTGTCTAGAATGACCGGCTCACCCGAGCCTGGGTCATTGACCCTGCCCGTTTGGGTGGTTGTGATAGCCGCAAGGCTAATAATTCTTGTATCAGGAGCATCTAGCCCATGAGTATGCAGGACCCGTTAGCGGACATGCTAACTCGCATCCGTAATGCCCAGATGGCTGAAAAGTCCGTCGTAAGCATGCCTTCCTCCACGCTGAAGGTTGCGGTTGCCAAAGTTCTGAAAGACGAAGGTTACATTGCTGGCTACCAGGTAACTGGTGAGGCCAAGCCTTCCCTTTCGATCGAGCTGAAGTACTTCGAAGGCCGTCCGGTCATCGAGGAACTGAAGCGTTCCAGCCGTCCTGGCCTTCGTCAGTACAAGGCCGTTACAGACCTGCCGAAAGTTCGTGGCGGCCTGGGCGTGTCTATCGTCTCCACCAACAAAGGTGTGATGACTGACCGCGCTGCGCGCGCTGCCGGTGTCGGCGGCGAAGTTCTGTGCACAGTGTTCTAAGGGGAGATAGGCATGTCTCGCGTTGCTAAGAACCCCGTTAAGCTGCCTTCCGGCGTCGAAGTCAAATTCGCCGGCCAGCAGCTTTCGGTGAAGGGTGCCAAGGGCACTCTCGAACTGAACGTTCACTCGTCTGTTGAAGTTACCGAAGAGTCCGGCGAACTGCGTTTCGTCGCCCGCAACGGTGATCAGCAAGCTCGCGCCATGGCCGGTACTACCCGCGCTCTGGTGAACAACATGGTCCAAGGCGTAAGCCAAGGCTTCGAGCGCAAGCTCCAGCTGGTCGGTGTTGGTTACAAGGCACAGGCTAAAGGCACCGTCCTGAACCTGGCTCTGGGCTTCTCGCATCCAGTGGACTACGAACTGCCAGCCGGTATCACCGCTGAAACGCCTAGCCAGACCGACATCCTGATCAAGGGTATCGACAAGCAGCTGGTAGGTCAGGTGGCCGCTGAAATCCGCGACTTCCGTCCACCAGAGCCTTACAAAGGCAAGGGTGTGCGTTACGCGGACGAAGTAGTCCGTCGTAAAGAAGCCAAGAAGAAGTAGGGCCTAGCAAATGACCGACAAAAAAGTTATTCGACTGCGTCGCGCTCGCAAAGCACGTCTCAAGATGCACGAACTCGAAGTCGTGCGCCTGTGCGTGTTCCGCTCCTCGCAGCACATCTACGCCCAGGTCATTTCGGCCGACGGCAGCAAGGTTCTGGCAAGCGCCTCGACCTTGGACAAAGACCTGCGTGATGGCGCCACCGGCAACATCGACGCGGCCACTAAGGTTGGCAAGCTGGTAGCTGAGCGTGCGAAAGCCGCCGGTGTATCTCAAGTTGCCTTTGACCGTTCCGGCTTCAAGTACCATGGCCGCGTCAAAGCGCTGGCTGATGCTGCTCGTGAAGGCGGGCTGGAGTTCTAAGTTATGGCAAATAACGATCAAAAGCGCGACGAAGGCTACATCGAGAAGCTGGTTCAAGTTAACCGCGTAGCTAAAACCGTTAAAGGCGGCCGTATCTTCACCTTCACCGCGTTGACCGTGGTAGGTGATGGCAAAGGTCGCGTCGGCTTTGGCCGTGGCAAATCGCGCGAAGTACCTGCCGCGATCCAGAAAGCCATGGAAGCTGCTCGTCGCAACATGATCCAGGTTGACCTGAAGGGCACCACCCTGCAGTACGCCACCAAGGCTGCCCACGGCGCCTCGAAGGTTTACATGCAGCCTGCCTCGGAAGGTACCGGTATCATCGCCGGCGGCGCCATGCGTGCTGTCCTGGAAGTTGCTGGTGTTCAGAACGTCCTGGCCAAGTGCTACGGTTCGACCAACCCAGTGAACGTGGTTTACGCCACCTTCAAGGGTCTGAAGGCCATGCAATCTCCTGAGTCCATTGCTGCCAAGCGCGGCAAGAGCGTTGAGGAGATCTTCTGATCATGGCTACCGTAAAAGTAACGCTGATCAAGAGCGTCTCGGGCCGCATCCCTAACCACAAACTGTGCGTTAAGGGTCTGGGTCTGCGTCGCATCGGTCACACCGTAGAAGTCCAGGATACTCCCGAGAATCGCGGGATGATCAACAAGGCTTACTACATGCTGCGCGTCGAGGGTTAATCGATGAAACTCAATGATCTGAGTCCAGCGCCGGGTTCCCGTCGCGAAAAGCATCGTCCGGGTCGTGGTATCGGTAGCGGTCTGGGTAAGACCGGCGGCCGTGGCCACAAAGGTCAGACCTCCCGTTCGGGTGGTTCGATCGCTCCGGGCTTCGAAGGCGGTCAACAGCCGCTGCACCGTCGCCTGCCGAAGTTCGGCTTCGTTTCCCTGAAAGCCATGGACCGCGCAGAAGTGCGTCTGTCCGAGCTGGCCAAAGTGGAAGGCGACGTGATCTCCGTGCAGTCCCTGAAGGATGCCAACGTGATCAACCAGCACATTCAGCGTGTGAAAATCATGCTGTCTGGCGAAGTTACTCGCGCAGTCACCATCAAGGGCATCGCAGCCACCAAGGGTGCGCGTGCGGCTATCGAAGCAGCTGGCGGCAAATTCGAGGAATAAATGGCTAAGCAAGGTGCTCTCTCTTCGCTCGGTAAGGGCGGGATGTCGGAACTCTGGGCTCGTCTGCGCTTTCTGTTCATGGCGATCATCGTCTATCGGATAGGTGCGCATATCCCGGTTCCAGGCATCAATCCGGACCGTCTGGCGGATCTGTTTCGGCAGAATGAGGGGACCATTCTTAGCTTGTTCAACATGTTTTCCGGTGGCGCGCTTGAGCGCATGAGCATCTTTGCACTGGGGATCATGCCGTACATTTCGGCATCGATCATCATGCAGTTGATGACGGCGGTCAGCCCGCAACTGGAGCAGTTGAAGAAGGAAGGTGAAGCTGGCCGTCGCAAGATCAGCCAGTACACCCGCTACGGCACCGTTATCCTGGCGCTGGTCCAAGCCATTGGCATGTCCATTGGCCTGGCCAACCAGGGCGTGGCGTTTTCTGCAGGTCTGGGCTTCCATGTGGTCGCCGTCTCCACGTTTGTGGCAGGCGCGATGTTCATGATGTGGCTGGGCGAGCAGATCACCGAGCGCGGTGTGGGCAACGGTATCTCGATGTTGATCTTCGCAGGTATCGTTGCCGGTCTTCCGAGAGCAATCGGGCAGTCTTTCGAGTCTGCGCGCACAGGCGATATCAACATTTTCGCCCTGGTCGCTATCGGTTTGCTGGCAGTAGCGATCATCGGTTTCGTGGTGTTCATTGAGCGTGGTCAGCGTCGTATCGCCGTTCACTACGCCAAGCGTCAGCAGGGCCGTAAGGTCTTCGCTGCGCAGACTAGCCACTTGCCGCTGAAGGTGAACATGGCGGGGGTTATCCCGGCCATTTTCGCGAGCAGCATTCTGCTGTTCCCGGCTTCGCTGGGTGCCTGGTTCGGTCAGTCCGAAGGTATGGGCTGGCTGCAGGACATCTCGCAGTCGATCGCTCCTGGTCAGCCGTTGAACATTCTGCTGTTTAGTGCAGGGATCATTTTCTTCTGCTTCTTCTACACAGCGTTGATGTTCAACCCGAAAGACGTAGCGGAAAACCTGAAGAAGTCCGGTGCCTTTATTCCGGGTATCCGTCCTGGTGAGCAGTCGGCACGCTACATTGATGGCGTTCTGACCCGTTTGACCATGTTCGGTGCTCTATACATGATGGCCGTATGCCTTCTGCCCCAGTTCCTGGTGGTGGCAGCAAATGTGCCGTTCTACCTTGGCGGGACCTCGTTGCTGATTGTGGTAGTGGTTGTGATGGACTTCATGTCCCAAGTACAATCGCACCTCGTTTCGCACCAGTACGAATCCCTGATGAAGAAAGCCAACCTGAAAGGCTACGGTGGCAGCGGTTTGCTGCGCTGATACGCCCCTAAGGTTCGAGGAGTCGGTAATGAAAGTTCGTGCATCGGTGAAAAAGCTGTGCCGCAACTGCAAGATCATCCGTCGCGAAGGCGTCGTACGAGTGATCTGCAGCGCGGAGCCGCGTCACAAACAGCGCCAAGGCTGAGTGTGATTTGCGCTTCAAACCCAGCAGCTAGTGTGCTGCTGGGTTGATTAATCGTTTATACAGCGATATTATCTCGCGCCCTATTTCTTGGCTTCCGGGGCGTAGGTAGCTGTCAATTGGAGTCCCACTGAATGGCCCGTATTGCAGGCGTCAACATTCCAGATAACAAGCATACTGTTATCTCGCTGACCTACATCTATGGTGTCGGTCGCACAACTGCACAGAAGATCTGTGCAGACGCTGGTGTAAACCCAGCCGCTAAGATCAAGGATCTGAGCGACGAGCAAATCGAAACCCTGCGTGGCGAAGTCGCGAAGTTCACCACCGAAGGTGACCTGCGTCGTGACATCAACATGAAGATCAAACGCTTGATGGACCTGGGTTGCTACCGCGGCCTGCGTCATCGTAAAGGTCTGCCGGTTCGCGGTCAGCGCACCAAGACCAACGCACGCACCCGTAAGGGCCCGCGTAAGCCGATCCGCAAGTAACCGCCCAGGAATATAGACATGGCAAAACCTGCTGCTCGTCCTCGTAAGAAAGTCAAAAAGACAGTGGTTGATGGCATCGCCCACATCCATGCGTCTTTCAACAACACCATCGTGACCATCACCGACCGTCAGGGCAATGCTTTGTCCTGGGCGACCTCCGGTGGTTCGGGTTTCCGTGGTTCGCGCAAATCCACCCCGTTCGCAGCTCAGATCGCTGCTGAGCGTGCTGGTCAAGCTGCGCTGGAATACGGTCTGAAAAACCTCGACGTTAACGTCAAGGGTCCAGGTCCAGGTCGTGAGTCCGCCGTTCGTGCATTGAACAGCTGCGGCTACAAGATCGCCAGCATCACCGACGTGACGCCAATCCCGCATAACGGGTGCCGTCCGCCGAAGAAGCGCCGCGTGTAATCAGGAGACAGAAGAATGGCACGTTACATTGGTCCAAAATGCAAACTGTCTCGTCGTGAAGGCACCGACCTGTTCCTGAAGAGCGGCGTTCGCGCTCTGGAATCGAAGTGCAACATCGAAGCAGCCCCAGGTATCCACGGTCAGCGCCGTGGCCGTCAGTCCGACTACGGTACCCAGCTGCGCGAGAAACAAAAAGTCCGTCGTATCTACGGTGTTCTGGAGCGTCAGTTCCGCGGTTACTACCAAGCTGCTGCCTCGAAAAAAGGCGCAACCGGTGAGAACCTGCTGCAACTGCTCGAGTGCCGTCTGGATAACGTCGTTTACCGTATGGGCTTCGGCTCGACTCGTTCCGAGTCGCGTCAGCTGGTTTCGCACAAAGCGATCAGCGTCAACGGTAAGACTGTAAACATTCCATCTTACCAAGTTCGTCCGGGTGACGTGGTCTCGGTTCGTGAGAAATCGCTGAACCAGCTGCGCATTGTTCAAGCCCTTGAACTGTGCTCTCAGCGCGGCCGCGTTGAGTGGGTAGACGTGGATGCTGCTAAAAAGTCGGGCGTTTTCAAGAACGTTCCTGCTCGCAGCGACCTGTCTGCCGACATCAACGAAAACCTGATTGTCGAGCTCTACTCCAAGTAAGGGCTAGAAAATAGGTGCATCCATGCAGATTTCGGTAAATGAGTTCCTGACTCCCCGTCACATTGACGTGCAAGTAGTCAGTCCAACCCGCGCTAAGATCACGCTCGAGCCTCTCGAGCGTGGTTTCGGCCATACCCTGGGCAACGCGCTGCGCCGCATCCTGTTGTCCTCCATGCCTGGCTGTGCAGTAGTCGAGGCCGAGATCGATGGCGTACTCCATGAGTACTCCGCGATCGAAGGTGTACAGGAAGACGTCATTGAAATCCTGTTGAACCTGAAAGGCCTGGCTATCAAACTGCACGGTCGTGACGAAGTTACGCTGACCTTGTCGAAAAAGGGTTCGGGGGTGGTTACCGCTGCCGATATTCAGCTGGATCACGATGTCGAGATCGTCAACCCCGATCACGTAATCGCGAACCTGGCGTCGAATGGCGCCCTGAACATGAAGCTCACCGTAGCTCGTGGTCGCGGTTACGAGCCGGCCGACTCCCGTCAAACCGACGAAGACGAAAGCCGTAGCATTGGCCGTCTGCAGTTGGACGCTTCGTTCAGCCCGGTGCGTCGTATCGCCTATGTGGTCGAAAACGCCCGTGTTGAACAGCGTACCAACCTGGACAAGCTGGTCATTGATCTGGAAACCAACGGCACCCTGGATCCTGAAGAGGCTATCCGCCGCGCTGCGACCATTCTGCAACAGCAGTTGGCCGCGTTCGTCGACCTCAAAGGTGACAGCGAGCCTGTCGTAGTCGAGCAGGAAGACGAGATCGATCCGATCCTGCTGCGCCCGGTTGACGACCTGGAACTGACTGTACGTTCGGCCAACTGCCTCAAGGCGGAGAACATCTACTACATCGGCGACCTGATTCAGCGTACCGAAGTAGAGCTGTTGAAGACTCCTAACCTGGGCAAGAAGTCCCTGACTGAAATCAAGGACGTCCTGGCCTCTCGTGGTCTGTCTCTCGGCATGCGCCTCGACAACTGGCCGCCTGCAAGTCTTAAGAAAGACGACAAGGCGACCGCCTGATCGTCGTAATCACCGAACGTAGTGTTTGGTAAGGAATGAATCATGCGTCATCGTAAAAGTGGACGTCACCTGAGCCGTACCAGCTCTCACCGCAAAGCTATGTTCCAAAACATGGCGGTGTCGCTGATCGAGCACGAGCTGATCAAAACCACCCTGCCAAAAGCCAAGGAACTGCGCCGCGTTGCCGAGCCGCTGATCACCCTGGCCAAGGAAGACAGCGTTGCTAACCGCCGTCTGGCTTTCGACCGTACCCGTTCGAAAGCTGCTGTTGGCAAGCTGTTCAACGACCTGGGCAAGCGTTACGCCACCCGTCAGGGCGGCTACCTGCGTATCCTGAAGTGCGGTTTCCGCGCTGGCGACAACGCGCCTATGGCGTACGTCGAGCTGGTTGATCGTCCGGTCGGTGGTGCTGTAGAAGCTGCCGAGTAAGACGTTCTGTCTGCTACAAAAAACCGGGCCTAGTGCCCGGTTTTTTGTTTCTACAGGTATTGTTTATTTCTATTGATACAAGTCATCTAATGAATTTGTTCTGAAGCGACCGCTCGTCAATACTCCTATCCAAGCCGATTAGCCGGCAATTCAAGACTGATAAGGAGAGCCCATGAGCAAGATTCTCACCACCGCCAGCGGTGCCCCCGTAGCTGATAACCAGAATTCCCGCTCTGCCGGCCCGCGCGGCCCTCTGCTGCTCGATGACTTCCACCTGATCGAGAAGCTCGCCCACTTCAACCGCGAGAACATCCCCGAGCGTCGTGTTCACGCTAAAGGCTCGGGCGCCTACGGTACCTTCACCGTGACCCGCGATATCAGCAACTACACCAGCGCCAAGCTGTTCGAGCAGGTCGGTAAACAGACTGAGACCTTCCTGCGATTTTCCACCGTGGGTGGCGAGCGTGGCTCCGCCGATACCGAGCGCGACCCCCGTGGTTTCGCGGTCAAGTTTTACACTGAGGAAGGCAACTGGGACATCGTTGGCAACAACACCCCGGTATTCTTTATCCGTGACCCCCTTAAATTCCCCGACTTTATCCACACCCAGAAGCGCCACCCGCAATCCAACCTGAAGAATGCACAGATGATGTGGGACTTCTGGTCGCACTCGCCCGAGGCGCTGCACCAGGTCACTATCCTGTTTTCCGACCGCGGCATTCCCGATGGCTACCGCCACATGCACGGCTTCGGCAGCCACACCTACAGCTTGATCAGCGCTGCAGGTGAGCGCACCTGGGTCAAATGGCACTTCAAGACCCAGCAAGGTATCAAGAACCTGACGCCCGCTGACGCCGCGCGCCTGGCCGGCACAGACCCGGACTATGCCCAGCGCGACTTGTTCGACGCAATTGAGCGGGGCGACTACCCACGCTGGACCGTATGCATCCAGGTGATGAGTGAGGCCGAGGCGGCCAGCCGAGACGAGAACCCGTTCGATGTGACCAAGACCTGGTCGCAGAAAGACTATCCGCTGATCGAGGTGGGCGTGCTCGAACTCAATCGCAACCCGCTCAACTACTTCGCGGAAGTCGAGCAAGCCGCATTCGGCCCGAGCAATATGGTCCCAGGTGTAGGCCTGTCGCCGGACCGCATGTTGCAAGGCCGTGTGTTCGCCTATGCCGATGCGCACCGCTACCGCGTCGGTACCAACCACCAGCTCTTGCCGGTCAATGCTCCTCGCTGCCCGGTAAACAGCTACCAGCGAGATGGTTCGATGGCAGTTGGCAGTTATGGCAGTGCGCCGAACTATGAGCCCAACAGCTACGCCGATGCGCCGAAGCAGTCGCCACGGCATGCAGAGCCAGCGCTGGCCCTGCAGGGTTCGGCGGATCGTTACGAACACCGTGAGGATAACGACTACTACAGCCACGCCGGTGCGCTGTTCCGCCTGATGAACGATGGGCAGAAGGCGCTGCTGATCAGCAACATTGCCGGGACCATGGCCGGGGTCAGCGAAGACGTCGTCCAGCGCCAGTTGCAGTACTTCTTCAAGGCCGACCCGGCCTACGGTGCAGGAATCGCCAAGGCGTTGGACGTGAATCTCGCCTGAGTCGAAATGATAAGTAGAACCGCCCTCATTTGGGCGGTTTTTCAATGAATATCACTACTGTTTAACCGATTTTTTGCTTCTAATTGCGCGCTTTTCAGTGACCGCGAGCAAAAGCTGGTTCACACTATGTGCAACTAGCCGTTTTCACAGGGAGAAGCAGGGCGATGCAAGGTCACCCGGACGTAATCAATTACCTCGTCACGTTGCTGAAGGGCGAACTGGCAGCACGCGACCAGTACTTCATCCACTCGCGCATGTACGAAGACTGGGGCCTGTCGAAGCTCTACGAACGTATCAACCACGAGATGGAAGAAGAGACGCAGCACGCCGATGCCCTGATGCGCCGCATTCTCATGCTCGAAGGCACGCCCGACATGCGAGCGGATGACCTGGACGTGGGCAGCACCGTGCCGGAAATGATCGAAGCCGACCTCAAGCTTGAGTACAAGGTCCGTGCCGCGCTGTGCAAAGGCATCGAGCTGTGCGAAC
Source organism: Pseudomonas sp. NPDC090752 (assembly GCF_055584805.1). Taxonomy (NCBI): domain Bacteria; kingdom Pseudomonadati; phylum Pseudomonadota; class Gammaproteobacteria; order Pseudomonadales; family Pseudomonadaceae; genus Pseudomonas; species Pseudomonas sp. NPDC090752. The sequence goes on from NZ_JBVJLI010000026.1 coordinate 16,490, forward strand.
TGCACAAGGATTACATCAGCCGCGACATCCTGCGCGCGCAGTTGGCCGACACCGAAGAAGATCACACCTACTGGCTGGAGAAGCAGCAGGGCCTGATCAAGGTGATCGGCCTGGAAAACTACCTGCAGTCGCAGATGTAAGTTATCCACAGCTTAAAAAAAGCCCCTGGCACCGACGGTACCAGGGGCTTTTTCATGTGCAGGCCATCAGGCCCGGTCACGCTCCAGCAGCGGCTTGAGGTAGTGCCCGGTGTAGGATTGCTTCATATTGGCCAGCTCTTCCGGTGTACCGCTGGCAATGATCTGGCCGCCCTTGGAGCCGCCTTCCGGCCCCAGGTCCACCAGCCAGTCGGCGGTCTTGACCACGTCGAGGTTGTGCTCGATCACCACCACGGTATTGCCGTGGTCGCGCAGCCGGTGCAGTACATCGAGCAGCTGTTGGATATCGGCAAAGTGCAGGCCCGTGGTTGGTTCGTCGAGGATGTACAGCGTCTTGCCGGTATCGCGCTTGGACAGCTCGCGGGACAGCTTGACCCGCTGCGCTTCACCGCCGGACAAGGTGGTCGCCGACTGCCCCAGTTTGATGTAGGAAAGGCCTACGTCCATCAGCGTTTGCAGCTTGCGCGCAAGCGCCGGCACGGCGTCGAAGAACTCGCGGGCATCCTCGATGGTCATTTCCAGCACCTCGTGAATGTTCTTGCCCTTGTATTTGATTTCCAGGGTTTCGCGGTTGTAGCGCTTGCTCTTGCACACATCGCATGGCACGTAGATATCCGGCAGGAAGTGCATCTCCACCTTGATCAGGCCATCACCCTGGCAGGCTTCGCATCGGCCGCCCTTGACGTTGAACGAGAAACGCCCCGGGCCGTAACCGCGTGAGCGAGATTCCGGCACGCCGGAGAACAGTTCGCGAATTGGCGTGAAGATGCCGGTATAGGTCGCCGGGTTCGAGCGCGGCGTACGGCCGATTGGGCTCTGGTCGATATCGACCACCTTGTCCAGATGTTGCAGGCCATCCATGCTGCTGTGCGGCGCAGCCTCGTGGCTACTAGCACCGTTGAGCGCGGTGGCGGCGAGCGGATAAAGCGTGTTGTTGATCAACGTCGATTTGCCTGACCCCGATACACCGGTCACGCACGTCAGCAGCCCGATCGGGATTTCCAGATCGACGTTCTGCAGATTGTTGCCGCGGGCGCCTTTGAGCTTGAGCGACAACTTCTTGTTGCGCGGTGTGCGCTTGGCTGGCACGACGATCTTCTTGCGGCCGGACAGGTATTTACCGGTCAGCGAGTCAGGATGCGCCATGACTTCCTGCGGCGTGCCCTCGGCGACGATCTGGCCACCATGCACGCCGGCACCCGGGCCGATGTCGACGACATAGTCGGCCAGGCGGATGGCGTCTTCATCGTGCTCGACCACGATCACCGTGTTGCCGAGATCGCGAAGGTGGTTGAGGGTGGCCAGCAGGCGGTCGTTGTCGCGCTGATGAAGACCGATGGACGGTTCATCGAGGATATACATCACCCCGACCAGCCCGGCACCGATCTGGCTGGCCAGGCGGATCCGCTGCGCTTCGCCGCCCGACAGCGTGTCGGCGCTGCGGTCCAGGGTGAGGTAATCCAGGCCGACATTGACCAGGAATTGCAGGCGTTCGCAGATTTCCTTGAGAATCTTTGCTGCGATCTCGCCACGGCGACCGGTCAGAGTCAGCTCGCCGAAGTAGCTGCTGGCTTCGCCGATGGGCAAGTTGGTCACGGCCGGCAGGGTTTTTTCGCCAACCCACACATGGCGCGCTTCGCGGCGCAGGCGAGTGCCACGGCAGTCGGGGCAGGGTTGGGTGCCGAGGAACTTGGCCAGCTCTTCACGCACGGTGGCCGACTCGGTCTCACGGTAGCGCCGCTCCAGGTTCGGCACGATGCCTTCGAACGGGTGCGAGCGCTTGACGATGTCGCCCCGGTCGTTGAGGTACTTGAAGTCGACGCTCTGCTTGCCGCTGCCCTGCAGGATCACCTTCTGGTGCTCGGCCGACAGCTCGCCGAACGGTTCCTCCAGGCTGAAGCCGTAATGCGCGGCCAGCGAACCGAGCATCTGGAAGTAATAGACGTTGCGCCGATCCCAGCCGCGGATCGCACCTTCGGCCAGGGTCAGCTCGACGTTGACCAGGCGCTTGGTGTCGAAAAACTGCTTCACCCCCAGGCCATCGCAGGTCGGGCAGGCACCGGCCGGATTGTTGAAGGAGAACAGCTTGGGCTCCAGTTCGCTGATTGCATGGCCGCAAATAGGGCAGGCGAATCGGGCGGAGAAGATCGTTTCTTCGCCTTCGTCGTCGTCCATCGGCGCCACCAGGGCGATACCGTCGGCCAGCTTGAGTGCGGTCTCGAACGACTCGGCCAGACGCTGTTGCAGGTCGGCGCGGACCTTGAAGCGGTCCACGACTACATCGATGCTGTGCTTTTTCTGCTTGTCCAGCTTGGGCAGTTCGTCGAGTTCGTACAGCTTGCCGTTGACCCGAGCACGCACGAAGCCTTGGGCGCGCAGCTCATCGAACACAGCCAGGTGCTCGCCTTTGCGCTCTCGAATGACGGGTGCCAGCAGCATCAGCTTGCTGCCCTCGGGGCGTTCCAGTACCAGGTCGACCATCTGGCTGATCGTTTGCGCTTCCAGTGGGATGTCGTGGTCAGGGCAGCGCGGGGTGCCGACACGGGCATACAGCAGGCGCAGGTAGTCGTAGATCTCAGTGATGGTGCCGACCGTCGAACGCGGGTTGTGCGAGGTCGACTTCTGCTCGATGGAAATGGCCGGCGACAGGCCTTCGATGGTATCGACGTCGGGCTTTTCCATCATCGACAGGAATTGCCGGGCGTAGGCCGACAGCGATTCCACATAGCGGCGCTGACCTTCGGCATACAAAGTGTCGAACGCCAGGGACGACTTGCCGGAGCCGGACAAGCCGGTGATCACGATCAGCTTGTCCCGCGGCAGGGTCAGGTCGATGTTCTTCAGGTTGTGGGTACGTGCCCCACGAATCAGGATCTTGTCCACTGCGGCCTCGCTCGGCGGGCATAAACAAGGAAGTATACGGCGCGCTGCCAGTACGCGGCAAAGCGTCGCGTAGATGCCGTATAGCTGTCGGACTGATAGAATCGCCGCCGGTTCACACGAGGTTAATCCATGCACGACACCCACAACGAGCGCATGAGTGGCAGCGAAACCCGCGCCGCTGGCGGCCTGGCCCTGGTCTTTGCCTTTCGTATGCTGGGCATGTTCATGGTCTTGCCGGTGCTGGCCACCTACGGCATGGACCTGGCCGGTGCCACGCCCGCATTGATCGGCTTGGCCATTGGCGCCTATGGCCTGACGCAGGCCTGCCTACAGATCCCGTTCGGGATGATTTCCGACCGCATCGGTCGCCGCCCGGTAATTTACCTGGGACTGGTGATCTTTGCCCTGGGCAGCGTCCTGGCAGCGCAGGCCGATTCCATCTGGGGCGTGATCGCCGGACGTATCTTGCAGGGCGCTGGGGCAATCTCCGCCGCCGTGATGGCGTTGTTGTCCGACCTTACCCGCGAACAGCACCGGACCAAGGCCATGGCCATGATCGGCATGAGCATCGGCCTGTCATTTGCCGTGGCGATGGTTGTTGGCCCGCTTCTCACCAGTGCCTTCGGCTTGTCAGGATTGTTCCTCGCCACGGCAGGACTTGCTCTTGTCGGCATCTTGCTGATCGCCTTCGTCGTGCCCAACACCCACAGCACTTTGCAGCACCGCGAGTCGGGCGTGGCGCGCAAGGCGCTGGGCCCGACCCTGCGTCATCCGGACCTTCTGCGCCTCGACATCGGTATTTTCGTCCTCCACGCGATCCTCATGGCGAGCTTCGTCGCACTGCCTCTGGCCTTGGTCGAGCGCGGCGGCCTGCCCAAGGAAGAACATTGGTGGGTATACCTGACCGCGCTGTTCATCTCATTTTTTGCAATGGTCCCGTTCATCATCTATGGCGAAAAGAAGCGCAAGATGAAACGCGTGCTGGCCGGCGCGGTCAGTGTCCTGCTGTTGACGGAGATATACTTCTGGGAGTGGGCTGACGGTTTACACGGACTGGTGATTGGCACCGTGGTATTCTTTACCGCATTCAACCTGCTGGAGGCATCGCTGCCTTCGCTGGTGAGCAAGGTGTCGCCAGCGGGTGGCAAAGGAACGGCGATGGGGGTTTATTCCACCAGTCAGTTCCTTGGCGCTGCGCTGGGAGGAATCCTCGGCGGCTGGTTGTTCCAGCACGGTGGGCTGAACACGGTGTTCCTCGGTTGTGCGGTGTTGTGTGCCATATGGTTGGTCGTTGCCTTGCGCATGAACGAGCCGCCGTATGTGACCAGCCTGCGCATGCCGTTGACGCCTGAGGCAGTCCGGGAAGCCGGCCTGACCGAACGCCTGATGGCCGTGCCGGGTGTGACCGACGCCGTTGTGGTGGAAGAAGAAGCCGCCATCTATATCAAACTGGATACGAAAATTTTGGACCGTGCGACCCTCGAGCGTCTGGTGAACCCAGCCTCTTCGGCGTGCGAAGCCTAGGAGAACGTTATGGCCCGTGGGGTTAACAAAGTCATTCTGGTCGGCACCTGTGGCCAGGATCCCGAAGTCCGCTACCTGCCCAACGGTAACGCCGTGACCAACCTGAGCCTGGCTACCAGCGAGCAGTGGACCGACAAGCAGTCGGGGCAGAAGGTCGAGCGTACCGAGTGGCACCGCGTTTCGATGTTCGGCAAGGTTGCCGAGATCGCCGGCGAGTACCTGCGCAAAGGCTCGCAGGTGTACATCGAAGGCAAGCTGCAGACCCGCGAGTGGGAAAAAGACGGCATCAAGCGTTACACCACTGAAATCATCGTCGACATGCAGGGCACCATGCAGCTGCTCGGCGGCCGTCCGCAGAACCAGCAAGGTGGCGGCGACCAGTACAACCAGGGTGGTGGTAACAACTACAACCAGGGTGGCCAGCAGCAACAGTACAACCAGGCGCCACAGCAACGTCAGCAGGCCCCGCGCCCGCAGCAGCAACAGCGTCCGGCGCCGCAGCAGCCTGCACCGCAGCCGGCGGCTGACTTTGATAGCTTTGATGACGATATTCCGTTCTGATTCAAACGTCAGGCATCGCGCCATACAGAAACCCGGAGCATTTGCTCCGGGTTTTTTTTGCCTGATGCAAGAAAACGGAGTGGGCTTCAAGATTCGCCCTATAACTATTCCAATGAAATTTTCCTCTTGATTGTAGGGGATTTCTGAAGTTCGCCTGATGTCAACTATCTGCTGCCATGACTGCTTAGAATCTCCATTCTAGATAAGGAGTGGGTTATGCAATCAGGCAGCGAAGAACTTGTACAACAGGAAATAAAATTAAGCGCTTCGGTTGAAAACTATGAAATCCCAGGCTTCAGCCAAGACTATGCCGCTTATCTTGAGGGTTGCGATGAAGGTGCCGGATTCTTCGGAGGCCTTGTGATGGCGGTAGGTGTCGTGATTGCCTTGGTAGGCTTCGCCACAGCGGTTTTCGGTCCTGAGACGATTACCTACAGCAGGATCACGGGTCCGACCTTCATCCAATACATACAGATGTACCCTGGTCCGATATTCAGTGTGGGTGGAGTTCTTGTTGCCTTGGGAACTCGCCTTCATGCGAAAAGGGCCGTCACCCGTGAAGCATTCATGTTGTCACGCTATAAGCTCATCACTGGGGATGGAGAAAATGTTAGTGGCAAAGTCCAGTTGCGTTATCTGGAAGGCGACAACTTCAATATATCCATTCAATGACACTTCCCCCTGCGGAATGCTCAAACACCGCTGTCCAGCGCCGCTTCGGCAAACTGCGCATCCAGTTCAGGCGTGGAGCCGCTGATGCCGATTCCGCCGATATGGTCCCCGTTTGCATTCAAGATCGGCAGCCCTCCGCCCAGCAATGTAAAGCCTGGCAGTGAAGCATAGGGGTTCGCAGGTAGCGCTGCGCTGCGTTCTGCCAGGGCGCTGGACGAAAGCGGAAAGCGGGCGGAGGTGGATGCCTTGAGCTGTGCGACTTTTATACTGCCGCTGTTGGCGCCATCCATGCGGTGGAAATGTTTGAGGTTGCCATGGTTGTCGACAATGCTGATGACGATGGCATGGCCCTGCGCGCGGGCCGCACGCTCAGCGGCGGCAGCCATGGCTCTGGCGGCTTCGGCGGTGATTACAGCGGCTGAGGCGGTTTCTAATGGATCCGCAAATAAAGGTGTCGCCAACACAAGCGAGCACATCAAGAGCGTGACACGGCGGTAATTCGGGTTCATTTGAGCACCATCCATAGGTAGGTTTTGTCCGAAACCTAGCAAGCGAATGGCACCCTTGGATGTAGTCCGTTTCCGAAATTGATGTGCGGTCTATGTAGCGCAGAGGCCGCCCCTCCCGCGCTAATAGAAAAGCCTCGGCTCAGGCGAATCCAGCAGGCTGGCCAGTTTGGTCAACGCAAAACTCAACTCTGCACGGTTCGGCGTCATCAGGGCGATACGCACTCCATGGCTTGCAGGGCTGCGCTCAGGCAGGAACTGACTGCCGCTGACCACCGTCACGCCATTGTTGCGCGCCAGGTTGGCGAACTCGTCGTTGGTCCAGGGCTCGGGAAGCTCCAGCCAGATATGGAAACTGTAAGGCTGGCTGCGAATCTTGTACTTGCCCAGAATTTCCTTGGCCATCCGCTGACGCGCGGCGGCTTCGTCCTGCTGCACGCGAACGAGCTGATCGGCCATGCCGCTGTTGATCAGATTACTGGCCAGTTGAGCCATCAGCGGGGAGGGCATCCAGACACTGCTGCGCACCATCGACGATAAACGCGACAGCGTTTGTGGCGGCGCATACAGGTAGCCGATGCGCAGTGCCGGGAGCACGCTCTTGGACAGGCTGGTCAGGTACACCGAGCGCTCGGGGGCATAGGCGGCCAGTGGCTGGTAGTCGGGCTCGGGTTCAAGAAATCCGTAGATATCGTCGTCGACGATGAACAGGTCGAACTCGCGGGCGATTTCGGCAATGGCCTCGCGACGCTCGCGGGGCATGATCGAGTTGGTGGGGTTTTGGTGGGTGGTCACGCATACCAGCAAGGAGGGGCGGTGCTCCAGGCAGGCTGCACGCAAGGCTTGCGGAATCAGCCCGTGTTCGTCCATGGCGATGCCGCGAAGACGGCGACCCAGGCTGTGGGCCAAGGAAATGATGCCTGGGTAGCAAAACGATTCGCAGAGAATCACGTCATCGCTTTTCGACAAGCTGCTGATCGCCACCAGAAGACCGTGCTGGGCCCCGGACGTCAGCACTACTTGTTGCCAGCACGCCTCTGGCAACCAGCGTTGAATCCAGGCGGCACCGGCCTGCTTATGCGTCGCATGGCCACCCTCGGTGACGTAGTCGAGCACCTGATCGAGATCGGGTGAGGAAGCAAGCTCGGTGATTGCGCCGCGCAGCCATTCAGTCATGTGCGCGTCATTGGGCTTGATGATCGACAAGTCGATCTGGCCGCTTTCAGACCTCGTCGAGGCAGCCTTGACGGGAGCTGTAGCCGCGTTGGTCAGGATAGGCCGTTGCTGCAGGACGAAGGTGCCACGGCCAACTTCGCCTACCACCAGACCACGTTTGGCCGCCTCGTCATAGGCTCGACCGATGGTGCCCGGTGTCACGTTCAACGACTCGGCAAGGTCCTTGAGTGTCGGCAACCGATCACCTGCCGACAGCCGACCGTTACCGATGTCCTGTTCGAGGGCGTCGGCAATCATCAGGTAGACCGGCTGTGCCAGGTCGCTGTAGTGAGGAACCCACATAGAAATGGCACCAGAATCTGCAGAAGCGCGAAAGCCTAGCACGAAAGGTCTCATGGGAGTAATTGAGTTTTCTTACAAGCAAATTACCCACATTGATGAGTTAGGCGCATCGAGGTGTGTAATGGCTGTAGGGCTTGATCATAGGTGCTGGCAAAGGAAATCATTTGAAATCAATAAGTTGATTGAGTCGATTCAATGATGCTGTCAAAGAGCCATTCAAATAGATTGAATCGATCTTATTTTTGTAATTACAATGATTGAGTCGATGCAATGCGGGCATGCTCTGCAGGCATCTGGCTTCAAAAACAATGTCTGCCGCCTCTGCCCGGCCAAGCACGACACCGAATGGCCAATGGAATATCGACTGAAATGGAAAGCGCTCACCTGCAACAAACAGCCGAGGCTGTTACCTCACTGGAGATCCGTCTGCCCTGGGTGGTTTCCAGCGCCTGGCAAACCTTGCTGAACAACACCCCCCTGGATTTCGAAACCAGCAAGGAGCTGTATCCGCAACTCAAAGAGCAGGCGCGCGAGGTGCTTGGCAGTGCGCTCTGTCAGCAGATCCGTAGTTTCGTCGAAAATCCGCAGACGACCAGCATGATCGTGCGCAATTGCCCACGTGATCGCGACATTCCACCGACTCCGTATTCCGGTGTGCTCAGTCCACGCAGCACCCCGATTGCCTGCCTGGTTAGCCTGACGATGCAAGGCCTGATGGGGATCAACCCGATCGTCTACGAGGGGGAGAACGATGGTCGTCTGTTCCGCCATGTGATCCCCGCCCGCACCTCATCCAGCCACAAAAGCTCGCATGGTTCGCGGTTGCGTTTTTCCTACCATGTCGACAACCCGGATTTGCCGCTGTCATCCGAGCCGTTGGGCGCAGTCTCTTGTTGCCCGGAATATCTGTCGTTCTTTGGTATGCGCTGCGATCCACGCATCAGCACCACGCTGGTCAGCCTCGATGCGGTCATCGCCTCGCTGCCTTCGGCAACTGTGCGTGAACTGTGTGAGGCGCAATTTGAAATCCGGCGACCCGACTCGTTCTCCGGCAATCGTCGCTGCACCACCGAACTTCCGGTACTGGTGCGCGGCCATGCAGGCGAATGGTTGTGTCGTTTCGACAGTGAAAACACCCATGGGCTCAACCTGCGCGCGGAGCAGGCCCTGGCCAGTTTGCGCAGCCTGTTGGAAACCCGCCGCTTCGACGAGCCGCACCTGCTGTTGCCCGGTGATTTCATGATTTTCAAGAATCAGCGCGTGTTGCACGCCCGTGATGGCTTCGAGCCACAGAACGACGGTGCGGATCGCTGGCTGCTGCGGTTGTTCGCCGTCAATGACCTGAACCGCGTGCATTTTGCCCGGGCCAGTCATCTCTACGAAGTGCTTTCCTGATTTCCCTTCAATTTTCACGGAACGAACGTTATGGAATTGTTAGGCGCCTATTGGGCGGAACATTGGCTGTTGGCGATCCTGTTGCTGGGTGCCATTGCCTTCATCGCAGGTTTTGTAGACAGCATCGCTGGCGGTGGCGGGCTGTTCCTGGTGCCCGGTTTCCTGTTGGTCGGCATGCCGCCACAAGTCGCCCTGGGGCAAGAAAAACTGGTCAGTACCTTGGGAACGCTGGCCGCCATCCGCAACTTCCTGGCCAACAGCAGAATGGTGTGGCAAGTGGCGCTGGTCGGTGTGCCTTTTTCGTTGCTCGGGGCCTACCTGGGGGCACACCTGATCGTGTCGATCTCCCAGGAAACCGTGGGCAAGATCATCCTGGCATTGATTCCGTTCGGTATCCTGATCTTCCTCACCCCCAAAGACCGCCCGGTCGAGGAGCGCCAGCTATCGGCGCGAATGCTCTACACCGTGGTGCCACTGACCTGCCTCACCATCGGCTTCTATGACGGCTTCTTTGGCCCTGGCACCGGCAGCATGTTCATCATTGCCTTTCATTACCTGCTGCGCATGGACCTGGTGTCCAGTTCGGCCAACTCCAAAACCTTCAACTTCGCCTCAAACATTGGTGCGCTGGTGGCGTTCATCATGGCAGGCAAGGTCGTTTATCTGCTGGCGCTGCCGTTGGTCATCTGCAACGTCCTGGGTAATCACATGGGCAGCGCGTTGGCATTACGCAAAGGCAACGAAGTGGTACGCAAGGCGCTGGTGTTCTCGATGCTGTGCCTGTTCACCAGCCTGGGTGTGAAGTACCTGGTCTGACCTAACCGTTTGGGAGAAACCTGATGAAAACTGCTTTCGTAACTGGCGCCTCTTCAGGCTTTGGCCGCGCCATATGCCGCACCCTGGTCGCCAAGGGGTACCGCGTGATCGGTGGCGCGCGACGCATGGACAAGCTGGAAGCGCTGGAGCGCGAATTAGGCCAACACTTCATCCCGCTGGCGCTGGATGTCACCTCTTCTGCGTCGATCAGCGCAGCGGTTGGGCAGATCAATGAGGCAGCACCTGCCATCGATGTGCTGGTCAACAATGCAGGGCTGGCGTTGGGCGTCGAACGGGCCCAGGTCAGCAGCGCCGAGAACTGGCAGCGGATGATCGACACCAACATCACCGGCCTGGCCATGATGACCCACGCGGTCTTGCCGCAAATGGTCGCGGCAGACAGCGGCATGATCATCAATATCGGTTCCATTGCCGGCACCTATCCCTATCCGGGTGGCAACGTCTATGGCGCGAGCAAGGCGTTCGTGCGCCAGTTCAGCCTGAACCTGCGGGCCGACCTGGCCGGTACACGGGTGCGGGTCAGCAACATCGAGCCTGGGTTGTGTTCCGGGACTGACTTTTCGGTGGTGCGCCTCAACGGCGACATGAATGCGGTGGATGCGCTGTACCGCGATGTGCAGGCAATCCTGCCCGAGGATATTGCCGCTACGGTGGCGTGGATCGCCGAGCAACCGCCACATGTGAACATCAACACCCTCGAAATCATGCCGGTCGCACAGAGCAGCGCGGCGCTGAATGTGGCGCGTAACCTGCCGCCGTGCTGACCGGGGTCAATCGCACTTTCGCCATTCTTGACTAGTCTTAACGTTTGGCGGCATCACTTTGCCGCCACCGTGATGACCCGAGGTGCCGGCAATGTCCCGTGCGCCCGAAACCTGATCAGGAGTGCACGATGGACCTCAACCGTCGGCAGTTCTTCAAGGTCGCCGCTGTCGGCCTTGGAGGCTCGAGCCTGGCGGCGTTGGGCATGGCCCCGACGCCGGCCTACGCCGAGCAGGTGCGCCACTTCAAGCTGGCGCACACCAAGGAAGCTCGCAACACCTGCCCCTACTGTTCGGTCGGCTGCGGCTTGATCCTGTACAGCCAGGGCGATGCGGGCAAAAACGTCAAACAAAGCATCATCCACATCGAAGGCGACGCCGACCACCCGGTCAACCGCGGTACCCTGTGCCCGAAAGGCGCTGGCCTGCTCGACTTTATCCACAGCCCCAGCCGCCTCAAGTACCCCGAAATGCGCAAGGCAGGCAGCAATGAGTGGGTGCGGGTGAGCTGGGAAGAGGCGCTCGACCGCGTCGCCGACCTGATGAAGCAGGACCGTGACGCCAACTTCATCGAGAAAAACGCCCAGGGGCAAACCGTCAACCGCTGGCTCACCACCGGTTTTCTCGCTGCCTCCGCCGCCTCCAGCGAGGCGGGATACCTGACTCACAAGGTCGTCCGCGCAACCGGCATGCTGGGGTTCGATAACCAGGCGCGTGTCTGACACGGCCCGACGGTGGCAAGTCTTGCCCCGACGTACGGCCGTGGCGCCATGACCAACCACTGGTCAGATATCGCCAACGCGAATCTGGTCCTGGTGATGGGTGGCAACGCAGCAGAAGCGCATCCGTGCGGCTTCAAGTGGGTGACCGAGGCCAAGGCGCACAACAAGGCGCGGCTGATCGTGGTCGACCCGCGGTTTACCCGTACCGCCTCGGTGGCGGATTACTACGCGCCGATTCGCACCGGAACCGACATCGCCTTCATGGGTGGGTTGATCAACTACTTGTTGAGCAACGACAAGATCCAGCACGAGTACGTGCGCAATTACACCGACGTGTCGTTCATCGTCAAAGAGAGCTATGGCTTCGAAGATGGGCTGTTCAGCGGCTACGACGAGGCCAAGCGCGTCTACGCGGATAAATCCGGCTGGGGCTACGAGCTGGGCGAGGACGGCTTCGCCACGGTAGACCCGACCTTGCAGCACCCACGTTGCGTCTATCAACTGATGAAGCAGCACTACAGCCGCTACACCCCGGAACTGGCGAGCATGACCTGTGGCATGCCGCAGGACGCCATGCTGAAGATCTGGGAAGAGATCGCCAGCTGCTCGGCACCGGGCAAAACCATGACGATCCTCTATGCGCTCGGCTGGACGCAGCATTCGATCGGTGCGCAGATCATCCGCAGTGCGGCCATGGTCCAGTTGCTGCTGGGCAACGTTGGCATGCCGGGTGGCGGGGTCAACGCCCTGCGTGGGCACTCCAATATTCAGGGCCTGACCGACCTCGGGCTGCTGTCCAACTCGCTGCCGGGCTACCTGACTCTGGCCGGCGATGCCGAGCAGGACTACGCCACTTACATCGACAAACGCGCCTCCAAGCCGTTGAGGCCGGGGCAGCTGTCGTACTGGCAGAACTACGGCAAGTTCCACGTCAGCCTGATGAAGTCCTGGTACGGCGCCAATGCCACGGCGGAAAACAACTGGGGCTACGACTGGCTGCCCAAGCTCGATGTGCCGGCCTATGACGTGCTGCGCATGTTCGAGATGATGGGCCAGGGCAAGGTCAACGGCTACATGTGCCAGGGCTTCAACCCGATTGCCGCGTTGCCGGACAAGAACCGCGTCACTGCGGCGTTGGCCAAACTGAAGTGGCTGGTGATCATGGACCCGCTGGCCACGGAAACCTCGGAGTTCTGGCGCAATGCAGGTCCCTTCAACGATGTCGACACGGCCAATATCCAGACCGAAGTGATCCGCCTGCCCACCACCTGCTTCGCCGAGGAGGACGGCTCGCTGGTCAACAGCAGCCGCTGGTTGCAGTGGCACTGGAAGGGCGCTGATGGCCCGGGCGAAACGCGTACCGACGTGCAGATCATGAGCGAGCTGTTCATCCGCCTGCGCGAACGCTATAGCAAGGAAGGCGGTGCTTACCCGGACGCCATGATGAACATCGACTGGCCGTACAAGATCCCGGAAGAGCCTTCGCCCGAAGAGCTGGCCAAAGAGATGAACGGCCGGGCCGTGACCGACGTCACCGACCCGACCGGTGCGCTGCTCAAGGCCGGCCAGCAGCTCTCGGGCTTCGGCCAGCTCAAGGACGACGGCAGTACCGCCTCCGGCTGCTGGATCTTTGCCGGCTGTTGGACCGAGCAGGGCAACCAGATGGCGCGCCGCGACAACAGCGACCCGTTCGGCATGCACCAGGTGCAGAACTGGGCCTGGGCCTGGCCGGCCAATCGGCGCATCCTCTACAACCGCGCCTCCAGCGACCCGCAGGGCAAGCCCTGGGATCCGGAGAAGAAGCGCCTGGTGTGGTGGAACGGCAAGGCTTGGACCGGCACGGACGTGCCCGACTTCAAGGTCGACTCGCCACCGGAAGCGGGGATGAACCCGTTCATCATGAACCCAGAAGGCGTGGCCCGCTTCTTCGCCATCGACAAGATGGCCGAAGGCCCGTTCCCCGAGCACTACGAGCCGTTCGAGACGCCCATTGGCATCAACCCGCTGCATCCGCAGAACAAGAAGGCCACGAGTAACCCGGCCGGGCGGATCTTCGATTCGGTGTGGGACACCTTGGGGACGCACGATGAGTTCCCCTATGCGGCGACCACCTACCGACTGACCGAGCACTTCCACTTCTGGAGCAAGCATTGCCGGCTCAACGCCATCGCCCAGCCTGAGCAGTTCGTCGAAATCGGCGAGGTGTTGGCCAACGAGAAAGGCATCAAGGCCGGCGACCGGGTGCGGGTGTCGAGCAAGCGCGGGCATATCGATGCAGTGGCGGTGGTGACCAAGCGGATTCGCCCGCTGCAGGTCAACAACCAGACCGTGCACCAGATCGGCATCCCGTTGCACTGGGGCTTCACCGGCGCCACCCGGCATGGCTACCTGACCAACACCCTGGTGCCGTTCCTTGGTGACGGCAACACGCAGACGCCGGAATCCAAGTCGTTCCTCGTCAAAGTGGAGAAACTCTGATGGCCAGCCAAGACATCATCGCCCGCTCGGCCACCACCACGGTTCCGTCCTCGGTACGCCAGCTGGAAGAAGTCGCCAAGCTGATCGACACCACCAAGTGCATCGGCTGCAAGGCCTGCCAGGTGGCGTGCTCGGAGTGGAACGAACTGCGTGACGAGGTCGGCCACAACCACGGCACCTACGACAACCCCCAGGACCTCACGGCCGAGACCTGGACCCTGATGCGCTTCACCGAGCACGAGCGCGACGACGGCAACCTGGAGTGGCTGATCCGCAAGGACGGCTGCATGCACTGCGCCGACCCCGGTTGCTTGAAGGCTTGCCCAAGCCCGGGGGCGATCATCAAGCACGCCAACGGCATCGTCGATTTCAACCAGGACCACTGCATCGGTTGCGGCTATTGCATCACTGGCTGCCCGTTCAATATCCCGCGCATTTCGCAGAAGGACCACAAAGCGTACAAGTGCACGCTGTGTTCCGACCGCGTGAGCGTGGGCCTGGAGCCGGCCTGCGTGAAGACCTGCCCGACCGGGGCGATCGTCTTCGGCAGCAAGGACGAGATGAAGGTGCATGCCGCCGAGCGTATTGTCGACCTCAAGTCGCGCGGCTACGACAATGCCGGGTTGTACGACCCGGACGGGGTCGGCGGCACTCATGTGATGTACGTGCTGCACCATGCCGACACGCCCCGGCTGTATGCCGGCTTGCCGGACCAGCCGGTGATCAGCCCACTGGTGGGCTTGTGGAAGGGCTTCACCAAGCCGCTGGCGCTGCTGGCCATGGGCGCAGCAGTGTTGGCCGGGTTCTTCCACTATGTGCGGGTCGGCCCGCAGCGGGTCGAGGAAGATGAGCAGCCCACGCCGCCTGATGACAGCGTGCACCAGGTCGACCCAGCAGTGCATGTCTACGATCCGAAGCAGCCCGGTGGGCAAGGGGAGCAGCGGCCATGAACGACGACAAACCCATCCTGCGCTACAACGCCAACGAGCGGACCAACCACTGGCTCGT
Source organism: Pseudomonas sp. NPDC090752 (assembly GCF_055584805.1). Classification (NCBI taxonomy): domain Bacteria; kingdom Pseudomonadati; phylum Pseudomonadota; class Gammaproteobacteria; order Pseudomonadales; family Pseudomonadaceae; genus Pseudomonas; species Pseudomonas sp. NPDC090752. The sequence goes on from NZ_JBVJLI010000026.1 coordinate 31,513, forward strand.
CGCTATCCTGTTCTTCATGGCCGGGCTGTCCGGGCTGGCGCTGTTCCACCCGGCGCTGTTCTGGCTCAGCCATTTATTCGGCGGCGGGCCGTGGACACGCATCCTGCATCCGTTCATGGGCGTGGCGATGTTCGTCTTCTTCCTGTTCCTGGTCATCCGGTTCTGGCGCGCCAACTTCATCACCGCCAATGACCGCCTGTGGCTGCGTCGCATCGACCGGGTGATGGTCAACCGCGAAGACGGCGTGCCGCCAATCGGCAAGTACAACGCCGGACAGAAGCTGCTGTTCTGGACGCTGCTGCTGTGCATGCTGGTGCTGTTGCTCAGCGGCGTGGTGATCTGGCGCGCGTACTTCAGTCACTTCTTCGACATCGGCTCGATTCGCCTGGCGTCGCTTGCCCATGCGCTGGCGGGTTTCGTGCTGATCCTCAGCATCATCGTGCACATCTATGCCGGCATCTGGATCAAGGGTTCGCTCAGCGCCATGCTGCATGGCTGGGTCAGCCGCGCCTGGGCGCGCAAGCACCATGAACTGTGGTACCGCGAAGTGACCGGCGACAAGACGCCGAGCAATCACCGACGTAAAGAAGGATAAGCGCTTGAGCACGATACTCGAACCTGGGCAGATCGAAGCGTCGGCGGTAATGCCGCCGTTTCTGCACCTGCCGCCCGCCAACTTGTTCGAACTGCGCGCCTTGCGCTTGGAGCGGCTGGCCGAAGGGCATGCGCTGGGTGACTACCTGCGGCTGATCGCCCGGCTGTGTCGGATTCAGCAGCAGCTTGTGGATAACCCTCCTGCGGGATTGCCTGTGGCAGAGGAACGCCAGCGCCTGTGTATAAGTCATGGGTTGCCACCGCTTGCGGCTGACAGCCTGGTGCGTGAGGGGCCATGGCTGGTTTGGCTTCAGGCGTTACTCAAGCATTTTTCGGCTGAAGTTGCAGGGCCGCTGGCTGATGCGTTGCAGGCCTTGCGCGACAGTGATGAAAGCCAACGCAAGGGGTGGGGCATCGCCTTGCTGGCAGGGCAGTATGACGCTGTGCCAGCTGCACTTGTGCCGTTCCTTGGCGCCGCACTCCAAGCGGCTTGGTCCAGTTGGTTGTTGGCGCTGCCGTCACCCGAATTCAAGCCCTCAGGCAGCCTGGCCCAGTGCCCAGCCTGCGGCTCGCCGGCCATGGCCGGGGTGGTGCGTAACCGGGGCAAGCACAATGGCCTGCGCTACCTGGCTTGCTCCTTGTGTGCCTGCGAATGGCACGTGGTGCGGGTCAAGTGCGTGTATTGCGAGTCGAGCAAGGATTTGCGCTACACCAGCCTGGAGGATGACCGCCATGCGCCGGGCAAGGCGCCGCTGCGCGCGGAGTGCTGTCCGGGGTGTAATACGTACTTGAAGCAGAATTACCTGGAGAACGATGCGACGGCCGAGCCGTTGGCGGATGACCTGGCCAGCCTGGCGTTGGATATGCGTTTGGACGAGGAGGGTATTCATCGTCTGGCACCGAACCTGATGCTGGCGCCTGGGTAGTGGGTGAGTGTCTACACTGTAATACCGACTTGCCCCGCGAAGGGGCCCGAACAGACAATGGAGAAGGTAGTACCTGATGTCTTCAAGCCTCGCCAGCGAAACCCCACGCCCGCCCTCGATCGACACCCTCCTGCGCCACCCGGCCTGCCTCCCACTGATCGATCGCCACGGCCGCGACGCCGTGCTTGCCACCCTGCGCCAACTGCTCGACGACTTGCGCGAACCGACTCGCCTGGGCCACCTCAGCGCCGCCGAACTGGCTGCAGAGGTACTGCTCGGCCGCAGCGGTGAGCGCCTGGCCATCCAGCAGCGCAGCCAGGTTCGCCGCGTGTTCAACCTCACCGGCACCGTGCTGCACACCAACCTCGGCCGCGCGCTGCTGCCGGAGGAAGCTGTCGAAGCCATGCAGACCGCCGCCCGCTACCCGCTCAACCTGGAGTTCGACCTGGCCACCGGCAAGCGCGGCGACCGTGACGACCTGATCGAAGGCCTGATCCGTGAGCTGACCGGCGCCGAAGCCGTGACTGTGGTCAACAACAACGCCGCGGCCGTGCTGCTGGCGCTCAACAGCCTGGGTGCGCGCAAGGAAGGCATCATCTCCCGGGGCGAGCTGATCGAAATCGGCGGTGCCTTCCGCATCCCCGACATCATGGCGCGGGCCGGAGTGAAACTGCACGAGATCGGCACCACCAACCGCACACACGCCCGCGACTACGAAGCCGCCATCGGCCCACGCACCGGTTTATTGATGCGCGTGCATTGCAGCAACTACAGCATCCAGGGCTTCACCACCCAGGTATCCACCGCCGAGCTGGCGCGCATCGCCCATCAACATGAACTGCCGCTGCTCGAAGACCTCGGCAGCGGCAGCCTGCTCGACCTGACGCGCTGGGGCTTGCCCGCCGAGCCAACCGTGCGCCAGGCCCTGGCCGACGGTGCCGATATCGTCACCTTCAGTGGCGACAAGCTGTTGGGTGGGCCGCAGGCGGGCATTATCGTCGGGCGCAAGGAACTGATCGCCAGGATCAAGAAGAACCCGCTCAAACGTGCCCTGCGCGTCGACAAGATCACCCTTGCCGCCCTCGAAGCCGTGTTGGCGCTGTACCGCAACCCGGACCGCCTGGCCGAGCGACTGCCCAGCCTGCGCCTGCTGACCCGCAGCCAGGCCGAGATCCAGGCCCAGGCCGAGCGCCTGGCGCCCGCGCTCACGGCCCACCTGGATGCGCAATGGACTGTCAGCGTCGAGCCGGCGCTGGGCATGATTGGCAGTGGCAGCCAGCCGGTCGCGCGGCTGCCGAGCGCCGCTTTGTGCTTACGCCCGCAGGTGTCGAAAAAGCTGCGCGGGCGCAGCCTGCATGTGCTGGAGCGCGCCTTGCGTGAGCTACCGGTGCCGGTGCTTGGCCGTATTGACGACGACGCGCTGTGGCTCGACCTGCGCCAGCTGGACGACGAAGCCCAGTGGCTGGCGCAACTGCCCGCCCTGCGACTGGGGCCGGTGCAGTGATCGTTGGTACCGCCGGCCACATCGACCACGGCAAGACCGCATTGCTCCAGGCCCTGACCGGGCAGGCCGGCGATCATCGCCAGGAGGAGCGCGAGCGCGGCATGACCATCGACCTCGGCTATCGCTACGCCGCCCTGGCTGACGGCGCGCCCCTGACGGGCTTCATCGACGTACCTGGGCACGAGCGCTTTATCCACAACATGCTGGCGGGGGCCCATGGCATCGACCTGGTGATGTTGGTGGTGGCGGCGGACGATGGCGTCATGCCGCAGACCCGTGAGCACCTGGCGATCATCGAGTTGCTGGGCATTCCCCAGGCGCTGGTGGCGATCAGCAAGTGCGACCGGGTAGCGCCTGCGCGGGTCGCCGAAGTGCAATTGCAAGTTGCTGAACTGTTGGCGCCAGGGCCCTACGCCGGCGCGCAACAGTTGCCCTTGTCGAGTGTGACCGGCGAAGGGATCGACGCCTTGCGCCAAGCACTGCTTGGGGCCGCCGCTCGCGTGCGGCAGCGCAGCGTGCAAGGCGGTTTTCGTCTGGCGGTCGACCGCGCTTTCGCCGTGACCGGTGCAGGTATTGTGGTCACCGGCACCGCCTTGGCTGGTCGGGTCAGCGCTGGCGACACGCTGTTGTTGGGCAAGGTGGGTAAGCCGGTGCGGGTACGGGGCCTGCATGCGCAGAATCAGGCCGCGCTGGTGGCGGAGGCGGGGCAGCGAGTGGCGCTGAACATCGCCGCCGAGCGTCTGGCCGTGGAGCAGGTGCACCGTGGCGACTGGCTGGTGCCTGAGTGGCTGCATTCGCCCAGCGTTCGGGTCGATATCGAACTGCAGTTGCTGGCGGGAGAGAGCCGGCCCTTCGAGCATTTCAGCGCCGTGCATGTGCACCTGGGAACCCAGGATGTCACCGCCCGGGTCGCGCTGCTCGAAGGCGAACGCCTGCTGGCGGGCGAGCGCATGTTTGCCCAGTTGCTGCTCAACGCGCCGCTGCAGGCCGTGCACGGCGACCGCCTGGTGCTGCGCGACCAGCGTGCCCAGCGCACGTTGGGCGGTGGCACGGTGCTCGACCCGTTCGCGCCGAGCCGTCAGCGTCGCAGTGAGGCGCGCCTGCGCCAACTGCAGGTTTTGCGCGATGCCGAAGGTCTGGAGCAGGCCCTGACGGCATTGCTCGATACCGCGCCGGGCGGCCTCGCCCCGCAGCGCCTGGAGCGCCAGTTCAACCGCTTGCGTGAAACCTGGCAGTTACCTACCGACGTGCTGGTGGTTGCCACTAGGCAGGGCCAGCTGCTGTTCGCCAACACCCAGTGGCAAGCCCTGAAACAACAAGTGCTGGAGCAACTGGCGCTATTCCACGAGCAGGAGCCAGATCAACTCGGCCCAGACCGCGATCGCCTGCGCCGCTTCGCGGCGTTGCCAGTCGAACGCCCAGCATTCGTCAGCCTGCTGGATGAAATGCTCGGTGAAGGCCGTATCGCCAGCAGCGGTCCGTGGTTGCATCTGCCGGATCACAAGGTTCAGTTGAGCGAAGCCGACAGCGTTTTATGGGCGCGCCTACAACCCAGGCTGCTGGAAGGGCAGTTCGACCCGCCGTGGGTCAGGACGCTGGCCAGCGAAGAAAAATGCCCCGAAGCGGAGGTGCGCCTGTTACTTCGCAAGTTGGCCAGGCTAGGGTTGGTGCATCAGGTGGTCCGTGACCTGTTCTATCCACAGACGACGCTGCAGCGCATGGCAGAGCTGTTGCTTGGGCAATCCCGTGAAACGTCGATAGTGCAGGTGGCAGCGTTTCGCGATATGTTGGGCATCGGTCGCAAGCGCAGTGTGCAGATTCTCGAATACTTCGACCGCATCGGCCTGACCCGCAGGGTCGCCGATCAGCGTCATATCCGCGCCGACAGCGCGCTGGCCCAGCAGCAGGCCAGTCCCTGAGTTCAAGGAAGGCAATCGCGCCCGGTGGCGCGGCCGGGCTTCAAACCCGGTTGGGGACGGCAGCCGTTCCCGGGCAGGTTCGACTCCCGCTGCCTTCCGCCATTATCTTTTGATTGTGAGGCCCTCTTCGCGGGGCAAGCCCGCTCCCACAGGTACAGCGTAATCCTGACGGTGGCGCAATACCTGTGGGAGCGGGCTTGTCCCGCGAAGAGGCCGGAAAAGGCGATGATTATGCGCGCTCGCCGCACAGGTCCAGAGCGAACCACTGCTCTGCAGCATCGGCATCCAACCCGGCACCCAGCAGCGCAAACATCTTGCCCAGCGCTGCCTCACGGGTCATGCCACCGCCACTGACCAACCCGGCAGCGCGCAGTCGGTTACCCGCCGCATAGGTGTCGAACACCACCGAACCCTCTGGGCATTGGCTGATGGCGACCAGCAGCACCCCACGCTGGCGCGCCGCGCGCAGTACGTCGAGCAAGGCTTGATCGTCCGACGGCCCGGTCCCACTGCCATAGCATTCCAGCAGCAGCCCTTGCACGCCAGTGTCGAGCAGCGCGCACAGGTGCTCGGCCTGCAAACCGGGAAATATCGGCATTACCGCGAGGTTGACTGGCTGGCGCTGTTGGCGATAAACCAGGGCAGCAGGCAGCTCGCTCGCCCGCTCGCCTTGGCGGTGGCGCGGCAATGCGGCAAACGCATCGAAAGCTTCACTGCGCAGCTTCGACGCGCGGCAACCCGGCAGCAACTGGCCGTGGAAGTACAGCTGCACGCCGTTTTCCAGGCCCTGCTCGAACTGGCGCAGGGCCCCGCAGAGGTTGTCCCAAGCATCGCTGCCCGGTGCACCTGCCGGCAGCATTGAACCGGTCAGCAGCACCGGTACCGGCAAGCCAAGCAGCAGGAACGCCAGTGCTGCGGCGCTGTAGGCCAGGCTGTCGGTGCCATGCAGCACCAGCACGCCATCATGCCCGCCCACCTCCACTGCCGCGACGATGGCATCGCGCATGGCCAGCCAGTTGTGCTGCTGCATGTTGGCGCTGTCGAGCAGCGGGTTGAGTTCCTGCAGCGTCCAATGCACCTGGGGCGCATCGCTCAGCTGGGCGAAGTGTTCGCGCATGCGCGCTTCGAAACCACCGGCTGGCGCCAAACCTTCGGCGGTTTCGAGCATGCCGATGGTGCCCCCGGTGTAGAGGACGAGGAGATTCTTGACTGCACGCATGGAAAGCATCCGTAGCGGTGAGCGGAAGGTGTGCAGCCGCCCGCGGACGGGGCGGCTGGGCAGGGCAGGATATCAGCGCTGCGGCTGGGCTTGGCCGACGCTATTGTCAGCGGCCGTTTCAGCCTGCGGGTTGGCAGGCCAGGCATTGCGGTCCAGGTCCAGGTCGGCGAATTTGGCCGAGTCGAATACAGGCTGCTTGATGCCCGACTTACGCTGGTCGTCGTAGTCGCGCATCACCCGCAAGCCGACCTTGAACAGCAGGGCCAGGGCGATCAGGTTGACGAACGCCAGACAGGTCATGGTGATGTCGGCGAAGGCGAACACGGTGGTCAGATCCTGCATCGAGCCCCACACCACCAGCGCCAGCACCAAGCCACGGAAGAGCATCAGCACGGCGCGGTTGCGGGTGAGGAACTGCAGGCTGTTTTCGCCCAGGTAGTAGTTGTAGAGGATGCAGGTGAAGACGAACAGCGACAGCGCAACGCTGACGAACAGGCGACCCCAGTCACCGACCACGGCGGCCAGCGAGTTCTGGGTTAGGACGATGCCGTCACCTTCGAAGCCCGGGGTGTAGAAGCCCGACAGCAGGATCAGCAGCGCGGTGCAGGTGCAGATCACGAAGGTGTCGAGGAACACGCTGAACGCCTGGACCACGCCTTGCGCGCCCGGGTGCTTCACGGCCGCAACCGCGGCGACGTTGGGCGCACTGCCCAGGCCTGCTTCGTTGGCGAACACACCACGCTTCACGCCCATGACGATGGCGCTGCCGAGCAGGCCGCCGAACGCCGGGTCGAGGCCGAAGGCGCTCTTGAAGATGGTTTCCAGCATGGCTGGTACGTGTTCGATCTGGGTGCCGATCACGTACAGGGTCACGCCGATGTAGGCCAGGGTCTTGACCGGTACCAGCAGGTCCGACACTGCAGCGATGCGCTTGATGCCGCCAATGAAGGTGATGGCCAGCAGCACGGCCAGGACGATACCGGTGTGGCTCGGGTCGAAGGCGAAGGCGTTCTGCAGCGAGTGGGTCACGGTGTACGACTGCAGGCCGATGAAGGCGAAGCCGTAGGTGACCAGCAGCAGGATCGAGAACACGATGGCCATGTTCTTGCGCCCCAGGCCATGCAGGATGTAGTAAGCCGGGCCGCCACGGTACAGGCCGTCGCCGTCGGCGCGTTTGTAGACCTGCGCCAGGGTACATTCGAAGAAGCTGCTGGACATGCCCACCAGTGCGGTGACCCACATCCAGAACACCGCGCCTGGGCCGCCCAGGGTCACGGCGATGCCGACACCGGCGATGTTACCGGCGCCAACGCGGCCGGCGAGGCTCAGCATCAGGGCCTGGAAGGAGCTCAGCTGGCCTGCCTGGCCACGCAGCGATTCCTTGAACACGCCGAACATGTGGCCAAAATGGCGGAACTGGACGAAGCGCGAGCGAATGGTGAAGTAACCGCCGAGACCGACGATCAACACGATGAGGAGCTTCCCCGAGAGGAAATCGTTGACTACTTCGAGCATTGGAAAATGACCTCGATTCTTATTCTTCGTGTGAAAAGACCAGCGGACGGCAGGCGCACCGCTATCGTTGGGGCGCATGGTTGGCCATGACAAGAGTGGTTACAATTTCGCGGGTTGCTCTCAGTTGATGCGACTTGATGCTATTATTGCGCCATTCGCGTCATCCTGGATTTTGACCATGGGCGATCATTTCGCTACCAATCTCAAACTGGCCTGCAGCCACTACCGCTCTATCTCGGAAGTTTGCCGCCAGCTGTCGATCAACCGCGCGCAGTTCAACAAATACTTGAGCGGGCAGAGCCGGCCGACGGCTTACAACCTCAAGCGCATCGGCGATTTCTTCGGTGTCGAGGATTACGAGCTGAATCTGCCGCCTGAACAGTTCGCTCGCCTGATCGGCGCGCGAGTGTCTGCGGTGAGCGATCAGCCGGGCGACCCGATCAGCGAACTGTTTCGCCCGTTGCAGGAGCATGCCGGCAACTTGTCACGCTATTGCGGCTACTACTTCGAGTACTCCAATTGCATGTCGGTACCGGGTGCCATCCTGGTATCGCTGGTGCACCTGCGCGAAGAGCGCGGCCGCTTCCTGTTCGAGCGCCAGGAACGGCAAGAGCGCTCCAGCGCCACCGACCAGCATGCCGAGGTGCGTTGCCGTTACCTGGGCGCGGCGTTTCAGTTGCAGGACCGAGTGTTTCTCATCGACTACGAGTCGCTGACCCTGAACGAAATGAGCCAGACCATCCTCATTCCCAGTTTCAAGAGCCGTATCACCCGCTTGAACGGACTGAAGACCGGCGTTTCCAGCGGCGACCGGCGCAACCCTGCCTGTACCCGCGTGGTGTGGGAGTACCTGGGGGAAGAGATCAACCGCATAAATGCCTACCGGCAGGTGAAACTGTATCGGCCGGATGATCCACGCATCGATGACGATGTGCGCGAGCGGTTGAGTGTGGGGCCGATTAGTAATGGGCTGTTCGAGATCGAGTAGGGTTTTTGCGGAGTAGGGCGCGGGATCGCGTTTGGGCGGGGATGTGCTTGTCATGAGCCTCGCAGTGCCCTTGAGATCGAGCGCCGCGCCGGCGGCGCTCGATTGCGGCCTCACTCGAGAAACCCACTCTGAACATCAAAAGGCCCACCCCCCATGTTGGACTTCCCCGCCCGGAAACCGCAAAATGGCCTCTTTCCTCAATCAACCTGTTCGGATCTGCTGACTCTATGCGTATGCGCCTGATGCTGTTGGGTGGTGGCAATGCCCTCGGGCAAGCGCTGATTCGTCTCGGGGCCGAGGAGGACATCGCATTCCTGGCGCCGCGCCCGCCGGAAGATGGCTGGGCACCGGCCAGCCTGACCCAGTTGCTCGATGATCATCGCCCCGATGCCCTGGTCAACCTGGCTTATTACTTCGACTGGTTCCAGGCCGAGTCGGTCAGCGAACAGCGCCTGGCGCTGCAGGAGCGGGCAGTGGAGCGGCTGGCAGAGTTGTGCCAGCACCACCAGATCACCCTGGTGCAGCCGTCCAGCTACCGGGTGTTCGATGGTTCGCGGGCCACCGCCTACAGCGAAAAGGACGAGCCGGTGCCATTGGGCTTGCGTGGCCAGGCCTTGTGGCGCATCGAGCAGAGCGTGCGCGCGGCCTGTCCGCAGCATGTGCTGCTGCGTTTCGGGTGGTTGCTGGACGAGAGCATCGACGGTGCCCTGGGCCGCTTCCTGACCCGCGCCGAGCAACCGCAGGAGCTGCTGCTGGCCGATGACCGCCGGGGCAACCCGACGCCGGTCGACGATGCTGCCCGGGTAATTCTCTCGGTGCTCAAGCAGCTCGACTGCAGTGCGCCGTTGTGGGGTACCTACCACTACGCGGGCAACGAGGCGACCACGCCGCTGGCGTTGGGCCAGGCCATCCTCACCGAGGCCGGTCAGCATCGCCAGCTGGCGGTGCAGGCGCCGAGCGCGCAGGCGCATGCCGCCCGCCCGGATGCCAGCGAAGAGCCTCAGAATGCGGTGCTGGCCTGCAAGAAAATCCTTCATACCTTCGGCATCAAGCCGCGTGCCTGGCGCGCGGGTTTGCCGCCACTACTGGACCGATTCTACCGCCATGGCTGATGCCCCCATCCTGATCACCGGCGGCGCCGGCTTTATTGGCTCCCACCTGTGCGATGCGTTGCTGACCAAAGGCTATGCAGTGCGTGTGCTCGATGATCTTTCCACTGGCAAGCGCGACAACCTGCAACTGGATAACCCGCGCTTGGAACTGATCGAAGGGGATGTGGCTGATGCCGCGTTGGTTCAGCGCGCTGCGGCTGGCTGCAGCGCCGTGGTTCACCTGGCCGCTGTAGCCTCGGTGCAGGCTTCGGTCGACGACCCGGTAAAGACCCATCAAAGCAATTTCATCGGCACTCTCAATGTTTGCGAGGCCATGCGCGTGCACGGTGTGCGCCGCGTGCTGTTCGCCTCCAGCGCAGCGGTGTATGGCAACAATGGTGAAGGCCAGTCGATTGCCGAAGATACCCCCAAAGCGCCGCTGACACCCTATGCGGTGGACAAGCTGGCCAGCGAGCAGTATCTGGACTTTTACCGTCGCCAGCATGGCCTGGAGCCGGTGGTATTCCGCTTTTTCAACATCTTCGGGCCGCGTCAGGACCCTTCCTCACCGTATTCCGGGGTGATCAGCATCTTCAGCGAGCGGGCGACCCAAGGTTTGCCGATCACGGTATTCGGCGATGGCGAGCAGACCCGGGATTTCCTCTATGTGGGCGACCTGGTGCACGTGATGGTGCAGGCGCTGGAGCAGCCGCAGGTGGAAGACGGAGCGGTGAATATCGGCCTGAACCAGGCGACTTCACTGAATCAGCTGCTCAAGGCTCTGGAAACGGTGGTCGGCAGCTTGCCGGCGATCAGCTACGGTGAAGCGCGCTCGGGTGACATCCGTCACTCGCGGGCGGATAACCAGCGGTTGCTGGAACGGTTCGATTTCCCGCAGCCGACATCGATGGTCGAAGGCCTGGCCCGACTGCTGGGCAGAGATTGACTCACAGGGCCCTTCGCGGGCTTGCCCGCGAAGGGAACACCGCTCAATCGTGTGTGATCAAGCGTCTCTGGCAGTCTCCGGGACCTAAAGCCCGGCCATCTTGTGCCACGACCTGCAGCGTCTCGACCGGTTTTCCACTAGCACTGTCGAGCAACGCCGAGCGCGTTTCCCCCGCCGCGAACAAAAAACGCTCCCCCCACTGGCGCAGCCCCACCACGATCGGAAACACCGACCGGCCTTTGTCAGTCAGCACATATTCCTTGTAGGCACTGCCATCGGACGCCGGCTGTAGCTGCAGCAAGCCGCTTTCCACCAATAACTTCAGCCGTGAGGCGAGGATGTTCTTCGCCAATCCCAGGTTCTTCTGGAATTCACTGAAGCGCCGCAAGCCATCGAAGGCATCGCGCAGGATCATCAGCGCCCAGCGGTCACCCAGTACCTCCAGTGCACGTGCTACGGGGCATTGCGCATTCACTTCATCGAGCATCGGGCTTAACCTGCAGTATTTATCTGGTTGCAGATTAAAACCACATTTGCTAAATAGCCAGTAAGTGGTTTTGATTTAAAACCAGGTTTGCAGGAGCTGACCCGATGAATTCGCTGACACGCTGGACAACCTTGTTGCTCGCTGCCGCCTGCGCCATGGCCGTGGCCACGGTGTATTTCGCCCAACCATTACTCGAGTCGATCGCGACTGACCTGGGCGTCCCGCAAGCGCGTATCGGCTGGGTAGTCGGCGCCACCCAGGTGGGCTATGCCCTGGGGCTGATTCTGATCGTCCCAATGGGCGACTTGTTCGACCGCAAGTTCCTGATGCTCGGCCAACTGCTGGTCGGGGCGTTGGCACTGGTCGCAGTCGGCCTGGCGCAGGACTGGGCGGTATTGCTGGCTGCTCTCGCGCTGGTCGGGCTGATGGCGGTGATGGTACAGGTAATGGTGGCGCATGCCGCGACCCTTGCCTCACCCGCCGAGCAGGGCCAGGCCGTAGGCACGGTGACCAGCGGTGTGGTGCTGGGCATTCTGCTGGCACGCCTGGTGTCGGGTGCGCTCGCTGATGTGGCCGGCTGGCGCAGCGTCTACTTCATGGCAGCGGGGTCGCTGCTGCTGATGGCGCTGATGCTGTGCTGTTGCTTGCCAACGGGTCGCCGCCCAGCGCATCGCTCGGGTTATGTGGCACTGATCGGTTCACTGTTCAGGCTGTATCGGGAAGACCGCCTGCTGCGCCGGCGGGGGTTGTTCGGCCTGCTGATCTTCGCAGCGTTCAGCGTGCTGTGGAGCAGCATGGTCCTGCCCTTGGGCAGCGCTCCTCTGGCGCTGAGCCATACCGAGATCGGGCTGTTCGGCCTGGCAGGCATCGCCGGCACCTTGGCCGCTGCGCGCGCCGGCCGGTGGGCCGATCAAGGGTTGGGCGAGCGCACCACCGGCCTGGCGTTGGCGCTGTTGACGCTGTCCTGGCTGCCCACGGCCTTCGTCGGGCAATCGTTGATCGCGTTCACGCTCGGCGTGCTGATGCTGGATTTTGCCGTGCAGGCGGTGCACGTCACCAACCAGAGCCTGCTGTTAGCCGGTCGCGCAGCGATGGCCAGCCGATTGATCGGCGCCTACATGTGCTGCTATTCGATTGGCAGTGGCCTGGGCGCGGTAGTGGCGAGTTGGGTGTACGCCCGCTGGGGCTGGCACGCGGTGTGCGCGCTGGGCATGGCGATCAGCGCGGTAGCGCTGGGTTACTGGCTGTGGCTGCAAACAGAAAGGGCGGCCTTGGCCGCCCTTCAATGGACTGATCAGAACTTGTAGCCAAGGCCGACCATGTAGACCCACGGGTCGACTTCCACATTGACCTTGGTCTTGCTGTAGCCCAGTGCGCTCGGGCCGTCGACGCTGGCCTTGGTGTCGATGTCGACGTACCAGACCGAGGCGTTGACCAGCAGGTTGTCGGTGAGCATGTAGTCCATGCCCAGCTGGCCGGCGATACCTACCGAGTCCTGCAGCTTGAGGTTGCTGAAGCCCTGCTGCTTGCGCTCGCTGCTCAGGTCTTCGTCGAAGAACAGGGTGTAGTTGATGCCGATGCCAGCGTAGGGCTGGAAGCGCGAATTCGGCGCCATCGGGTAGTACTGCAGCGACAGGGTCGGTGGCAATTGCTTGATGTCGGCCAGCTTGCCATCCAGGCCGCCGCCCAAACCCTTGACGCCGACGGTGTGCTGGAACGGCGTGGCAGCCAGCAGCTCGACGCCGATGTGGTCGGTGAGCATGTAGGCGAAGGTCAGGCCCAATTGGGTATCGCTGTCCAGGGTCGCCTTGGTGCCCGACACCTTGTTGCCGTCGAACTTCAGATCGCCGCTGCTTTCGTTCGGGGCGGTGGTGATGGCGCCTGCGCGCAGGATCATGTCCCCCGCCTGATAGGCGTGGGCGGCAGGGGCGGCGAGCGCAAGGGCCACAAGCGAGGCACCGAGCAAGGACTTGTTCATGGAAGCTCCCAAAGGACGTTATTAATCGAGTGGTCCAATGGTACGGAGCGGTCTAAACCGATTGTTTGACCCAGCTCAAAGAACTGTGTTCACGAATTCGAAACAGTTCTCACTTCAGCTCATAAGCGTATATTTTCTCGGCTTCCATCTGGTAACCAGCGTCGGCCAGCTCGCTGCTGGAGGCTCTAACCTGCATCTTTCCCTCGATCCAGTAAGGCTGGTAGAGGTCTTCGACGCGTACGCCCATCTCGCTGAAAATATGCACGATCTGGTTGGAGGGCGGTGGCGGTACATGGATGCACGCGCCGTAGTAGGGCACCAGGAGAAACTCGGTGGTGCGGCCTTCTTCGCTGACTTCCAGTGGCACGATATAGCCCGGCAATTTGATCAGCTGGCCGTCCAGGCTTTTCACCACCGGCGCATCGGGCGCCTGCTGGCGCGCCGGGGGGGCCGATTCGGCGGACAGCGCGTTGCTTAGCTGCGACATGTCGTGCAGCGGCGCAAGCTGAGGCGGTATGACGGGTGCGCCTTCCGGGATCAGTGCAGGCCAGTCGAGCTCGTGAGGCTCCGCCGCCCAGGTTGGGGCGGCGAACATCAGCAGGTATAAAAACAGCGCGCGGAGCATGGCGTTCTCTCAAAGGTGGATCGACAAGCCATCGGCCAGCGACTGCCGGTAAGCGCGCCAGGCTGGCACGCTGCCCATCAGCAGTGCCGCGCCGAGGATGATAGCCAGCAACGTCCACTCGTGCGCGCTGGGCCAGGCCAGCGGCAGGTACAGGCCATAGTTGGCCTGCACGTAACCTTGGGCCAGGGCGATGCCAGCGTACAGAAGGCCGAGGCCGGCGACGATCCCCGCAGACGCCAGCGCCAAGGCTTCCAGCACCAGCAAGCCTGCAATGTGCCAGGGGCGCGCGCCCACCGAGCGCAGGATCGCCATTTCCCGGCGGCGTTCGTTGAGGCTGGTGAGAATCGCCGTGAGCATGCCGATCAGGCCGGTCAGCACGACGAACAGCGAGACCACGAACAGTGCCTGTTCGGCGGTGCCCATCAAGCTCCAGAGTTCCTGCAGTGCAACCCCGGGCAGGATCGCCAGTAGCGGCTCGTTGCGGTATTCGTTGATCTCGCGCTGCAGGCTGAAGGTAGCGATCTTGTTGTTCAGGCCAAGCATGAACGCGGTAATCGCCGCTGGCTGCAGGTCCATGCTGCGTGCCTGCTCGGCACTGATGCGCCCGGCGCCACGGGCCGGCACGCCGTTGTGCCAGTCGACATGGATGGCCTCCATGCCCGCCAGGCTGATGTGCAAGGTGCGGTCGACCGGCGTGCCGGTGCGTTTCAGCACACCGACCACGGTGAACGGCTTGTCGTCGTGCTTGACCAGGCTGATCGCCGCCACACCATGGGCCAACACCAGCTTGTCGCCCAGCTTGTAGTGCAAGGCGTCGGCCACTTCGGCGCCGAGCACCACTTCGAAGGGATCATCGGCAAACTCACGGCCTTGGCTCAACGCCAGGTGTTGCCTGCGCCCGTATTGGTAATGGCTGAAATAGTCGCCAGTGGTGCCCATCACCCGATAGCCACGGTGCGAATCGCCAAGCGAAATGGGGATCGCCCACTTCACCCGTGGGTCCTGGGCGTAGTGCTGGTAGCTGTCCCAACGAATATTGTTGGTGGCGTTGCCGATGCGGAATACCGAATACAGCAGCAAGTTCACCGACCCCGAGCGGGCGCCGACGATCAGGTCGGTGCCGCTGATGGTACTGGCGAAGCTGGCGCGGGCTTCGGTGCGCACGCGCTCGACGGCCAACAGCAAGCACACCGACAACGCGATGGCGAAGGCGGTGAGGAAGGCGGTGAAACGGCGATTGGCCAGGCTGGCCAGGGCAAGGCGAAGCAGGTACATCAGGCCTCCCGGGGCTTGGCCGCGCGGTTCAGCTCGGCCAGGGACAAATGACGGTCGAACAGTGCTGCCAGGCTCTGGTCATGGCTGACGAACAGCAGGCTGGAACCGGCCGCCCGGCACTCGTCGAACAGCAGGCGGATGAATGCTTCGCGGGTGTCGGCATCCAGCGCCGAGGTCGGTTCGTCGGCGATCACCAGCTCCGGCTGGCCGATCAAGGCGCGGGCGGCGGCGACGCGCTGTTGCTGGCCGATCGACAGGCTGCCGGCAGGGCGAGCGAGCAGCATCGGGTCGTTCAGGCCCAGGTGGGCGAGCAACTCGGAGGCGGCTTGGTCGACACTGCCATGGCGCTGTCGCGCACGCTCGGCACGGCTGCGCGAAAAGCGGCAGGGCAGCTCGACATTTTCCCGCACCGAGAGAAACGGCAGCAGGTTGAACTGCTGGAAGATATAGCCGGTGTGGTCAACCCTGAAACGGTCACGGGCGCCCTGGCCCAGCGCTGCGAGGTCTTGGCCAAGCAACTGAATGCGGCCCTGGCCTGGCAGGTTCACGCCGCCCAGCAAGCCCAGCAGGGTGGTCTTGCCACTGCCACTGGGGCCTTTGAGAAACAACGCCTCGCCAGCCTCCAGGCGCAAGGTCGGGATCTCCAGCAGTGGCGCCTGGCCAGGCCAGGCGAATACCAGGTCCTGCAAGTCGATCAGCGGCTGGCTCATTCAGAACCCGACCACGGCCTTGGCAGGCGAGGTTTCCAGGCCTTGCTGGCCATTCGGGCCGATCAGCTGCACAGTGATCTTCTGTGTGGCGGGGAAGGTCTTGTACAGCGGAGCAAGGTCGAGCTGGGTGAGTTTTTCCGGTGCGGGGCAGTTCAGCTGATAGTGGGCATGGATGTCGCTGTGCGGGTGGCCGTGCTCGTGTTCATCGCCGTCGTCATCGTTTGCCACATCACCGAACAGCGGGCTCTCCAGCTCCTGGGCGTCTTCCTTGCAACCGGCTGCCGCTGCCAGGCCGAACAACTTCAGCGGCTGTTCGAGTTGCTGGCGCACGGCGGCGACCTTGGCCTTGTCGGCGTCGCTGCTGGCGCTG
This sequence comes from Pseudomonas sp. NPDC090752, assembly GCF_055584805.1. Taxonomy (NCBI): domain Bacteria; kingdom Pseudomonadati; phylum Pseudomonadota; class Gammaproteobacteria; order Pseudomonadales; family Pseudomonadaceae; genus Pseudomonas; species Pseudomonas sp. NPDC090752. The sequence continues at coordinate 47,660 of NZ_JBVJLI010000026.1, forward strand.
TGCTCGAAACCGACCAGGTTCATTGCCGGGCTGTCCAGCTCAAGCTCCAGGGTATTGCCGTCGAGCACCACATTGAGTTTGGCCACGCCGTGCTCGTGAGCGCCGAGCGTGCCGTGGGCGTGGTCATGGTCATGATCGTCGTGGGCATGGGCCACGGCCAGGGGCAGCAGGGCGAAGGGCAGGGCGAGCAGCAGACGACGCATGGACGACTCCAGGAGCGGGCTGAGAATGATTTGGTAATGTTATAACAACTTTTGTCGGCGCCGCCAGCCTGCGTGGCGCAGGTTTCATGTTGCTGTAGCATGGCCCTATTGACCTGCGATCAAGGAAATCATCGTGAGAATTCGTGGACAGATTGGTGATTGGCCAGTGGATCTGACCATCGAGCTGGAGCCGGCGGAGTGGGCGCAGTTGGGTCGGCAGATCGAAGTGCCGGTGGTTGCCGACGCGGCGGTAACGGCTGCGGCAGTGGTGCCGCGCCAGGATGACGGGCAATGGTCGGCGGCGCGTGAGGTGTTACGCCAGGCGGGGCAGATGAGCGGGCCGGAGTTGCTTGATCGGCTGGAAGGGCTGACGGGCAGTACTGCAGCGGGTAAGCGGCTGCTGGTGCGGCTGCGGCACAGCAGTGAAGTGAAGGTGGAGAGTGGCGCGGATGCGCCGGTGTATAACTGGGTGGGATGATTGTGCGGTGATTCACCCGGCCTCTTCGCGGGCAAGCCCGCTCCCACAGGTTTTGCGCTGTTTTTAAGAGCGGCGCAGCCCCTGTGGGAGCGGGCTTGCCCGCGAACGAGGGCGAAGCCCTCGCAAGGGGTCAGAACATGGCTGAGGATAGCCGACGGCGGTAAACACCCACCAACGGATGATCATTCCCAAGCAACTCAAACACCTGCAACATCGCCTTCTGCGGCAACCCGTTCTCATAGCCACGGTTACGCTGGAACAGCTTCAACAACCCGTCCAGCGCCGCTTCATACTGCTGGCGCGCCAGTTGCTGGATGCTCAGCTGGTAAGCTGCTTCATCATCCTGTGGGTTCTGCGCCAGACGGGTCTTCAACTCGGCGACTTCCGGCAGGCTGGCGGCCTGGCGCAGGAAGGTCAGCTGGGCCTTGGCGCCGGCCAACGCCGCCTTGTGCTCGTCGGTCTTGACCGCGTCCAGCACCGTTTGGGCTTCACCCAGTTCATTGCGCTCGGCCAGGCAGCGGGCATACAGGATCAGCGCTTCGGCATTGCTGTTGTCTTCACCCAGCAGCGCCTGCAACAAGGCTTCGGCCTCGGCGAAACGGCTCTCGGCGAACAGGCCCTTGGCCTGCTCCAGCGGCGAGGCGGAGGGCGGCGGCGGCATCTGCACGTGCGGTTCGAGCAGGGCGCGGATCGCCGACTCTGGCTGCGCACCGGCAAAACCGTCGACCGGCTGGCCATCTTTGAACAGCACCACGGTCGGCAGGCTGCGAATGCCGAACTGGGCGACGACCTGCTGTTCCACGTCGCAGTTGATCTTGGCCAGCAGCAACTCGCCCTGATAACCCTCGGCGATTTTTGCCAGCAGTGGCATCAGCGCCTTGCACGGCGCGCACCATTCGGCCCAGAAATCCACCAGGACCGGCTTGTGGAAGGAGTTCTCGATCACCAGCTGCTGGAAGTTGGCGTCGGTGGCGTCGAAGATGTAGGGCTGCTCTGTACTAGAAGCTTGACTCATCGTAACTCTCGCAAATCGGTGAATGGCACCACTATAAAGGCTCACGGCTGGCGTGGTACAGGCTGACCCGGCGGAATTCGTGCGGCTCGGCAAGGTCGGGTAGGGTCAGCGCTTCAAGCACACCTAACGGCCGATACAGCGGATGATTGAAATCACGCACCCGCGAGTCGGCCACCAGTGCCTGGCGACCCCGGTCAAGGAACGCGTCGAGCAGCGGCAGGTTGGCGCGGTCATAGAGCACATCGGCGACCAGGATCAGATCGAAACGGTTCGCCTCATTGAAAAAATCACGGCTGTAGCCGAGCTCCACGCCATTCAACCGGGCATTGGCCTGGCAGGCCTGAAGGGCCAGCGGATCAAGGTCGCAGGCCACCACTTCCAATGCCCCGGCACGCGCCGCGGCAATCCCGGCGATACCGGAGCCTGCGCCAAAGTCGAGCACTCGCTTGCCCGCCACCCACTCGGGGTGCGCTGCCAGGTAGCGAGCCATGGCCAGGCCGCTGGCCCAGCAAAAGCTCCAATACGGCGGCTCTTCAAGAATGCGCCGGGTTTCTTCGCTGCTGAATGCGCGGTCCATGTTCTGGTCGTCGATCAACCAAAGCTTGAGCGGGCACTCCGGCAACTCGCTGACCACCAGGCGCGCCTCACCGATCAGGCCACTGAGTGCCTGTTGCAGGGCAAGCGGCGCCACTTACGGCGCCTTTTCGAATTGCAGCGGGCCGGTGGCCTGGGTTTGGGCCTGGGTGATACGCACCGGTGGCAGGTGCATGATCAATTGCCCCGAATTGCTGGCACGGCCGCGCAATTCCACACGGGCGCCAGCCGGAAAGGCTTCGGGATTGAACCGCAACTGATAGGGCAGCGCCTGGCCGGTACCGGTCAGCGTGCTGCTAGCCAGCAGCTGTTGCGGGCGGCCGCGCTCGTCGATGATCAGCAGCGCCAGCTCCACGTCGGCGCCAGCAGGAATTGCCATCAGCGTGCCGCTCAGCTCGCGCTGGTAGGCCGGCAAGGGGCCGAGCGGTTGGGCCTTTTTCGCCACCTTGGCGGGTGCGGGCGCGGGGGCTGGTTCAGATTTGGGCCGGTCACTGCCGCAGGCGGTGAGCAGGGCGGCGCAGCACAGCACGGCGAGCGCTCGAAGATGCATGGGGTAATCCTTCACGGACAGAATTCCATGGATGTTAACCCCTTTGGCTTGTCTTGCCAGTGGGATGCGCTACCATGGCCCTCCCTTTTTTTGTTGCCTGCCACCATGCACTGTCCCTTTTGCGGTGCCAACGACACCAAGGTCATCGACTCGCGCCTGGTCGCCGAGGGCGAGCAAGTGCGCCGTCGTCGCGAATGCGTCGCCTGTGGCGAGCGCTTCACCACCTTTGAAACCGCCGAACTGGTATTGCCCCGGCTGATCAAGCAGGACGGCACCCGCCAGCCTTTCGACGAAGACAAACTGCGTGCCGGCATGCAGCGTGCGCTGGAAAAGCGCCCGGTCAGCGTCGAACGCCTGGAAGCGGCGCTGGCGCATATCAAGAGCCGCCTGCGCGCCACTGGTGAGCGTGAGGTCAAGTCGCTGGTGGTCGGTGAGCTGGTGATGGCCGAGCTGCGCAAGCTCGACGAAGTCGCCTACATCCGTTTCGCTTCGGTGTACCGGCGCTTCCAGGACCTCGACGAATTCCGCGAAGAAATCGACCGCCTGGCCCGCGAGCCGGCTAAAGAGTGAGCATGCCGAGCCAGACCGCGATCCTCGACGCCCATTACATGGCCCGTGCCCTGGAACTTGCGCGCAAGGGCGTCTACACCACCCACCCCAACCCGCGTGTGGGTTGCGTGATCGTCCGCGATGACGAGGTGGTCGGTGAGGGCTGGCATGTGCGCGCCGGCGAGCCGCATGCCGAGGTGCATGCCCTGCGCCAGGCCGGTGAGCGTGCCCGCGGCGCCTGTGCTTATGTGACGCTTGAGCCGTGCAGCCACCATGGCCGCACCCCACCCTGTGCCGAAGCGCTGGTGCAGGCGGGCGTGGCGCGCGTGGTCGCCGCCATGCAGGACCCCAACCCGCAGGTCGCCGGAAAAGGACTGCAGCGCCTGGCCGATGCAGGCATCGAAGTCGCCAGCGGTGTGCTCGAAGCCGAGGCCCGTGCCCTCAACCCCGGGTTCCTCAAGCGCATGGAACATGGCCTGCCGTTCGTTCGCGCCAAGCTGGCCATGAGCCTGGACGGCCGTACCGCCATGGCCAGTGGCGAAAGCCAGTGGATCACCGGCCCCGCCGCCCGTTGCGCCGTGCAGCGCCTGCGGGCCCGTGCCAGCGTGGTGTTGACCAGCGCCGCCAGTGTGCTGGCCGACAACGCGCGGATGACCGTGCGCGCTGGCGAGCTCGGCCTGGATGAAGAAACCACCGCCTTGGCGATGAGCCGCATACCGCTGCGTGTGCTGATCGACGGCCGCCTGCGTTTGCCGCTGGATGCCCCATTCTTCCTGGCCGGCCCGGCCCTGGTGGTGACCGCCCTGGCCGATGATCCGCGTTATGCCGAGGCCGGCCACGAACTGCTGAGCCTGCCCGGCAGCGACGGCCAGGTCGATCTGCCGGCCTTGCTGCAGGCCCTGGCCGCCCGTGGCGTCAACGAGATCCTGCTGGAAGCCGGCGCGGGCCTGGTCGGTGCCTTCGCCCAGCAAGGCCTGGTCGATGAGTACCAGTTGTTCGTCGCCGGCACCTTCCTCGGCTCCCAGGCCCGGCCGCTGCTGGACTGGCCGCTGAGCAGGATGAGCGAAGCGCCGCGGCTGAAAATCACCGAAATGCGCGCAGTGGGCGATGACTGGCGGGTCACGGCCATCCCACTGCCGGCGCCCGGCGTATAATGCCGGGCTTGCCCCGCGCAACCCGTTTTTGAGGAAGACCCCATGTTCACCGGCATCATCGAATCCATCGGCACCATTCGCAGCCTGACCCCCAAGGGCGGTGACGTGCGCGTCTACGTCGAGACCGGCAAGCTCGACCTGGGTGACGTCAAGCTCGGCGACAGCATTGCCGTCAACGGCGTGTGCCTCACGGCGGTCGAGCTGCCAGGCGATGGTTTCTGGGCCGACGTCAGCGTCGAGACCCTCAAGCGCACCGCCTTCATCGACCTCAAGAGCGGCAGCAAGGTCAACCTGGAGAAAGCCCTGACCCCGACCACCCGTCTGGGCGGTCACCTGGTCAGCGGTCACGTCGACGGCGTCGGCGAAATCATTTCGCGCAGCGATAGCGCCCGCGCCATCCAGTTCCGCGTGCGCGCACCCAAGGAACTGGCCAAGTACATCGCCCACAAGGGTTCGATCACCGTCGACGGCACCAGCCTGACGGTCAATGAGGTCGATGGCGCCGAGTTCGAGCTGACCATCGTCCCGCACACCCTGTCCGAAACCATCATGGCCGACTACCGCGCAGGGCGTCGGATCAACCTTGAGGTCGACCTGCTGGCCCGTTACCTGGAGCGTCTGCTGCTGGGCGACAAGGCGGCCGAACCGAGCAAGGGCAGTGGCATCACCGAAAGCTTCCTGGCCGCCAACGGCTTCTTGAAATCCTGATTGAGAAGGGGGTGCCGCGTGGCGCTCAACAGCATCGAAGAACTGGTCGAAGACATCCGCCAGGGCAAAATGGTCATCCTCATGGATGACGAAGACCGCGAGAACGAAGGCGACATCATCATGGCCGCCGAGTGCTGCCTGCCAGAGCACATCAACTTCATGGCCAAGCACGCCCGCGGCCTGATCTGCATGCCGATGACCCGCGAGCGCTGCGAAACGCTCAAGTTGCCGCTGATGGCGCCACGCAACGGCTCGGGCTTCGGCACCAAGTTCACCGTGTCGATCGAAGCCGCCGAAGGCGTCACCACCGGCATTTCCGCCGCTGACCGCGCGCGTACTGTGCAGGCTGCCGCCGCCAAGGATGCCAAGGCCGAAGACATCGTCAGCCCTGGCCACATCTTCCCGCTGATGGCCCAGCCCGGCGGTACCCTGGCCCGTGCCGGCCACACCGAAGCCGCCTGCGACCTGGCGCGCATGGCCGGCTTCGAGCCGAGCGGCGTGATCTGCGAAGTGATGAACGACGACGGCACCATGTCGCGCCGCGCCGAGCTGGAAGTGTTCGCCGCCGAGCACGGCCTGAAGATCGGCACCATTGCCGACCTGATCCACTACCGCATGATCCACGAGCGCACGGTGCAGCGCGTCTCCGAGCAGCCGATCGAAAGCGAGCTGGGTGAGTTCAACCTGGTCACCTACCGCGACGCGGTGGAAGGCGACGTGCACATGGCCCTGACCCTGGGCAAGATCTGCGCCGAAGAGCCAACCCTGGTGCGCGTGCACAACATGGACCCGCTGCGTGATCTGCTGATGGTCAAGCAGCCGGGCCGCTGGAGCCTGCGCGCGGCCATGGCCGCCGTGGCCGAGGCCGGCAGCGGCGTGGTACTGCTGCTGGGCCACCCGCTGGACGGCGACGTGCTGTTGGCGCACATCCGCGAAAGCGCGGGTGATGCACCGACCAAAGCCCCGACTACCTACAGCACTGTCGGTGCAGGTTCGCAGATCCTGCGTGACCTCGGTGTGCGCAAGATGCGCCTGATGAGTTCGCCGATGAAGTTCAATGCGATATCCGGATTCGATCTGGAAGTTGTAGAATACGTGCCCTCCGAGTGACTTGAGGCGGCATTGACGCCCTGCAGCTCGAGTCCAGACCCCTGCCGAGGCCGCTTGTATGCGGCCTCGCTCTTGAACATGAGAATATCGGAATGACCCTGAAGACCATCGAAGGTACCTTCATCGCCCCCAAAGGTCGCTATGCTTTGGTGGTTGGCCGCTTCAACAGCTTCGTCGTCGAAAGCCTGGTAAGCGGCGCCGTTGATGCCCTGGTACGCCACGGCGTCAGCGAAAGCGAGATCACCATCATCCGTGCCCCGGGCGCGTTCGAAATCCCGCTGGTGGCACAGAAAGTCGCCCAGCAGGGTGAATACGACGCGATCATCGCCCTGGGCGCCGTGATCCGTGGCGGTACCCCGCACTTTGAATACGTGGCGGGCGAATGCACCAAGGGCCTGGCCCAGGTGTCCATGGAGTTCGGCGTGCCGGTGGCCTTCGGTGTCCTGACCGTCGACTCCATCGAGCAAGCCATCGAGCGTTCCGGCACCAAGGCCGGTAACAAAGGTGCTGAAGCTGCCCTGTCCGCTCTGGAAATGGTCAGCCTGCTGGCGCAGTTGGAGGCCAAGTGATTAGCGACGAAAGCGATCGTTTCAACCCGCGCGATCCAAAACCTGCGGATGCCGGCAAGCCATCGAAAAGCGCCAAGCGCCGCGAGGCCCGCAAGCTCGCGACCCAGGCCCTGTACCAATGGCACATGGCTCAGCATTCGCTGAACGAGATCGAAGCGCAGTTCCGGGTCGATAACGATTTCACCGATGTCGACGGTGCCTATTTCCGCGAGATCCTGCATGGGGTTCCGGCGATCAAGGGCGAAATCGACAACGCGCTGAAGCCGTGCATGACCATTGCCATGGAAGAGCTCGATCCGGTCGAACTGGCCGTGCTGCGCCTGTCCACCTGGGAATTGATCAAGCGCGTCGACGTGCCGTACCGCGTGGTAATCAACGAAGGCGTGGAACTGGCCAAGGTCTACGGCGCCACTGACGGCCACAAGTTCGTCAACGGCGTGCTGGACAAGCTGGCGCCTTCGCTGCGCGAAGCAGAAGTCAAGGCGAACAAGCGCTGATCCTGGCGCTGTCGAGCCATGGGTGAGTTCGAGCTGATCAACCATTACTTCGCCGCCGCGCCTTGTGCGCAGGGTGGCGAGGGCGTGGCCCTGGGCATCGGCGATGACTGTGCGCTGCTCGACCTTCCCCCCGGCGAGCAACTGGCGGTGTCGACCGACACCCTGGTCGCCGGGGTGCACTTCCCGGCGGTCTGCGACCCGCAGCTGCTTGGCCAGCGCGCGCTGGCCGTGGCGGCCAGCGACCTGGCGGCGATGGGTGCCCACGCCATCGGCTTTACCCTCGCACTTACCCTGCCCAACGTTGGCCCGGACTGGCTTGCGGCCTTTGCCGACGGCCTCAGCCGCATGGCCCAGCGTTGCCGCATGAGCCTGATTGGCGGCGACACCACTCGCGGTCCCCTGAGCATCACCGTTACCGTGTTCGGCCGTGTCCCGGCTGGCCAGGCGTTGCGCCGCAGCGGTGCGCGGCCGGGCGACCTGCTGTGTGTCGGCGGCGTGCTGGGCAAGGCCGCCGGGGCGTTGCCACTGGTGCTGGGTGAGCGCGAAGCACCGGCCGAGCAGGCCGAGCCGCTGCTGGCGCACTACTGGTCGCCGCAGCCCCAACTCGACCTCGGCCTGCGCCTGCGCGGCCTGGCCACGGCGGCGTTGGACATCTCCGACGGCCTGCTTGCCGACTGCGGGCATATCGCCAAGGCGTCGGCGGTCGCGCTTGAGGTGAACCTGGCGCAGGTGCCAGTGTCTCCTGCATTAGAAGCCTTTCTCGGCCGTGAAGCGGCGGTACAGGCGGCGCTCATCGGCGGCGACGACTACGTGCTGGCCTTCACTTTACCGCAGCAAGCGCTTTCAACCCTGGCCGACGTTGGCGTGCACGTCATCGGCCGAGTCCGTGAAGGGCAGGGCGTAACCCTGCTAGATCCGCAGGGCCAGGACATCACCCCCGTACAGCGGGGCTATCAACACTTTAGGGAGACACCGTGACCGACCACCCCAACCAGGTGCCTGCGGAGTTCGTTCCGCCCTCGGTCTGGCGCAACCCGTGGCACTTCATCGCCTTTGGCTTCGGTTCCGGCACCTTGCCCAAGGCCCCCGGCACCTGGGGCTCGATGGTGGCCATCCCGTTCATCCCGCTGTGGCAGATGCTCCCCGACTGGGGTTACTGGCTGTTGCTGGGCGTGACCATGCTGTTCGGCTTCTGGCTGTGCGGCAAGGTGGCCAATGACTTGCGCGTCCACGATCATGAAGGCATTGTCTGGGACGAGATGGTCGGCATGTGGATCACCCTGTGGCTGGTGCCGGAAGGGTGGCAGTGGATCCTTGCAGGTTTCCTGATGTTCCGCTTCTTCGACATTCTCAAGCCTTGGCCGATTCGCTGGATCGATCGCCATGTGCACGGCGGCGTCGGCATCATGCTCGACGATATCCTGGCAGGCGTGTTCGCCTGGCTGGGCATGCAGGTTCTGGTGTGGGCGGTTGGCTGAAACAGGGAGCGCTTCGATGGCCATAAGGACTGTGCTGCTGGCGGTTTTGCTGAGTTTTGCTCCTTGGGTAGCGACGGCCGAGGGCGTGCCGAAGCAGGTCCACCTGGTCAGCGAAGAATGGCTGGACTACACCAATGCCGACGGCAGCGGGGTGGCCTGGGACGTCTTGCGCAAGGTGTTCGAGCCCGCTGGGGTCAAGGTCGTCACCCAGAGCGCGCCCTATAGCCGTGCGGTCGGGTTGGTCAAGCGTGGCGAGGCCGATGCCTGGGTAGGGTCGTACAAGGACGAGAACGACGATAACCTCTACCCGCGCTGGCACTTCGATATGGACCATATCTATGCCCTGGGTCTTGTTGGCAAGCCTGTGCCGACCCTGGACACCGTGGGTCAGTACCGTTTGGCCTGGGTGCGCGGCTACGACTACGGCAGCTACCTTCCTAATGTGACGAACTTCCGTGAAATTCAGCGGCGCGAGGGCATTCTGCCGATGCTCGAGCATGATCGCGTGGATTTTTATATCGATGCGCAGACCGAAGTCGATTACGTGCTCAGCCAAAGCTCGCAGCCCGAGCGCTTCCGTCGCACCCATGTGGCGGAGCTGCCGTTATATCTGGCCTTCGCCCGCAATGACCAGGCCAAGGCCCTGCGCGAGCTGTACGACAAGCGCATGGCAGAATTGGTACGCAGCGGCGAGCTGCGACCGATTTTCGAGCGTTGGAAGCAGCCGTATCCATTCGCCAGCAACAGCCAGCCGCAATAGCCAAACTGACGTAGAACACTGTGGGAGCGGGCTTGCCCCGCGAACACCGGCAAAGCCGGTGCCATCCACCGCAGTGCCTGCTTCGCGGGACAAGCCCGCTCCCACAGGGATAGCATGCTGATTCAAGGAGACTAAGCATCGAACTTTTCGATCTTACCCTGCGGTATTCAACCGGCGCGCCAGCGCCGACCTGCTGATACAATCGCTTCACGAGAAATTTCCTACTTATCCAGGAGCACAACGTGCCCGTCGTCTTTGTTGCCGCCTCTAAACTCCCGACCCCCTTTGCGACTTTCACCATGCATGGTTTCCTCGAAGAAGCCACTGGCCGTGAGCACGTGGTGCTCAGCCTGGGTGATATCGCCGACGGCGAGCCGGTGCTGGGGCGCCTGCACTCCGAGTGCCTGACCGGCGATGCCCTGTTCAGCCAGCGTTGCGACTGCGGTTCGCAGCTGGAAGCCGCCCTGCAGGCCATCGCCCGCGAAGGCCGGGGCGTGCTGCTGTACTTGCGCCAGGAAGGCCGTGGTATTGGCCTGTTGAACAAGATTCGCGCCTACGAGCTGCAGGACGGCGGCGCCGACACCGTAGAAGCCAACGAGCGCCTGGGCTTTGCCGCCGACCAGCGTGACTATGCCATCTGCCTGCCGATGCTCGAGCACCTGGGCGTGAAGTCGCTGCGCCTGATGACCAACAACCCGCGCAAGGTCAAGGCCTTGACCGACATGAACATCAAGGTCGCCGCGCGCGTGCCGCTGCACACCGGGCACAACCCGCACAACCGGTACTACCTGGCGACCAAGGCCGACAAGCTCGGCCACATGCTGGGTAACGAGCACCAGGGCGAGGTGCCCCAGGCGTGACCCGTGGCGAGGTGAAGCGGCGCCTGGCGCTGGCCTGGTGGCAATATCTGGCGGTTGGCCTGGTGCCGCTGCCGGTGATGGCCTGGGCCTTTGGCGGTGGCGATGCGCTGATCCCGGTATTGGCCATGCCGCTGTTCATCGCCGGCGCGGCGACCATGTTCCTCAGCCTGCCACGCTTCGGTGCCTACAAGCGTGCCTTGATCGCCACCTCCAAGGTCTTGGGTACGGCTGAAGAGCCTGCCGCCTGGATCGAGCTGGCGCGGGTGCGGCGCATGGCCATGCTGTTCGCTTGCATCCCTGCGTGGGTCGCCGCGTTGTCGGTGCTGGTGGGGCTTGAGGCGGTGCCGCAGATCCTCCTGGCGTTGTCCACGGCGGTGATTCTTTACCTCTACCGCATTCCGCGTCAGCTGGGCTGATGCGCGTCCTGCTCTGCCTGCTGGCACTGCTGGCCTGCACTGCCCAGGCTGGTGGGCATTTGCGTGTGGTCAGCCTCGCGCCCTCGATGAGCGAGATCATGCTTGAACTGCAGGCCGATGACCTGCTGGTAGGCGTTCTCGACGGCGGCGAGCGGCCGGCGGCGCTGCGTGACCTGCCTTCGGTAGGGCGCCAGGGTCAACTGGACATGGAGCGCCTGCTCAGCCTCAAACCGGACCTGCTGCTGTTCTGGCCTGGGGGTGTGGCTTCGGCTCAGCTTGATCAGCTCAAACGCCTGGGCATCGCAACCTACAGTGCCGAACCGCACAACCTTGACCAGTTGCTCGAACAGATCGAGGCCCTTGCCGTCCGGGTCGGCCGGGCTGAACAAGGGCGGGACCATGTCCAGGCTCTGCGCGCGCGATTGCAGCAGTTGCGCCAGCAGTACCGGCGTGAGCAGCCGCTGCGGGTGTTCTATCAGGTATGGGATCGGCCGTTGTATACCCTGGGTGGGCGTCAGGTGGTCAGCGATGCCTTGGTCGTGTGCGGGGCGCGCAACATCTTTGCCGATCTGAGCCAGCCAGCGCCGCAGGTGAATGTCGAATCGGTACTGCTGCGCGATCCACAGGTGATTCTGGCGGGTGATACGGCGCAGTTGGCGAGCTGGAAGGCCTGGCCTCGGCTCAATGCGCGGTTGTTGGTAGTGCCCGACAAAGGCCTGGAGCGGCCCAGCGGGCAGATGATCGAAGCCACCGCCCGCCTGTGCGCGCTGCTTGCGGCTAAAGCGCCGGTGTCCAGGTAACGCTGAACAGGGCTGTGCGGCCTTCTTCGCGGTAGCCGTAGCTGGCCCCTTGGTAGCTGTACAGCGCGCGGCTGTAGCCTTTGTCCAACAGGTTATCCAGCTTCAATTCCAGCTTCACCTCATCGGTCGCCGCCCAGCTGCCGCGCAGGCCCAGCAGGCCGTAACCGCCCAGGCGATTGCGGTTGGCCTCATCGTCATAGCTGGCACTCACGGCTTGCCAACTGCCGCCTACGCTGAAGCGCTCGAACTGACGGTCCAGGTCCAGGCTCAGGGTACGCCGCGCGCGACGGGCGAGGGTGTGGCCGCTGTCGCGATCACGCGGGTCGATCAAGGCCAGGCCGAGCTGGCTGCGCCATTCGCCCCACTGCTGAACCAGGGTCATTTCGAAGCCGTTGATGCGCGCCGAGGCGACGTTACGCGGGATCGAGCCTTGGCCGAAGATGATCGCGTCGCGCAAGTCGGTGCGGTACAGCGAGGTTTCCAGGCGGCTGTCGCCACTCAGCTGGCTGCGCCACTGCAGCTCGTAGCTCCTGGAATGCTCCGGGTCGAGGTCCGGGTTGCTGAATTGCGGGTAGTACAGGTCGTTGAACGTCGGGGCGCGGAAGCCTTCGCTGTAGGACAACAGTACGTCGTTATGCGCATTCAGCGGTACGCTCAGGCTGCCACTCCAGGTGGTCTGGCCGCCGAACTGTTGGTTCTGGTCGCGACGCACACCCAGCTCGGTGGAGAAGCGCTCGCTGCTGAAGCGATGCTGAATGAACGCGGCGCGGTTCCAACGGCTGTCCTCGGTGAAGTCGGTGCTGCCGTGCACACGGTCTTCATACCAGTCGCCACCGACCAGCAGGCTGTGCTGATCGGTCAGGGCCAGGTCGTTCTGCCAGGTGACCTGGTCGCGGTAGGTGTTGAACACGAAACGTTCATCGCTGAGCTTGTCGCGCTTGTCGTCGCGGTTTTCGCTATGGCCGAGTTCCAGGCGTGAGTGCCACAGGTCATTCAACTGGGCATCGAAGTAGCTACCCAGGCTGCTGACGCTGAAGTCGGTGTAGGGTTTTTGCCCAAAACTTTCGAGCGTGACCGGGTCGAAGCCGCCGAACGGGTTGTCGTACTCGCTGCGGCCACGGCTATCGAGCAGGTTCAGGCCTGCTTCGAAGCGCTCGCCGAAGGTGTGGTTCAGGCTCAGGTTGAATGACTTGTTGCGGTAGGCGTCGTGATCGCCGTCACTGGCGAAAGACGGCCCGGTGGAATCGATACCCGCCGTCTCGTCCAGGCTGGCGCCGAGGTTGAAGCGCGTGGCGCCATCCCCACCGGACAGGCCCAGGCTGCGTTGCCAGGTCTGGTTGCTGCCAGCGGCCAGGCGCAGGCGCGGCTGCAGGCCGGGGCCGCTGCTGCGGCGGGTGAAGATCTGGATCACGCCGCCGATGGCATCGCTGCCGTAGACCGCCGAGCGCGAGCCGCGCAGCACTTCGACGCGTTCGATCTGGTCGACATCGAGAAACTGCAGGCCGCTGTCGCCGGAGGTGGCGTTGGCAATCCGCACGCCATCGACCAGCACCAGGCTTTGTGCGGCCTTGGTGCCGCGAATGAAGATGCCCGGCAGGCTGCCACGGCCACCGGTGGGCGCGACTTGCACGCCGGGTACGCGGGTGAGCAGGTCGGTGACGCTGGTGGGTTGCAAGCGGTCGATGTCGTGACGGGTAAAGACAGTGTTGGCCGCGCTGGTGGCGGTGCGTGATTCGACCTGGCGGTTGGCGCTGATCAGGACGTCGGGGAGTTTCAGGGCGTCGTCGCGCTCGGCGGCCAGGAGGCATGCGGGGGCGCAGAGCAGGGCGGTACAAGCGAATTTCTTCATGGGCAGTTCCATGGCATTCGCGGGTGTACGACCGGAGACATCGTTTACATAGTAAACCGGGGACATGGTTTACACATTTGAGGCTTGGACGCGGTTTTCGCCTCGTCCAAG